>NZ_JBZYCU010000008.1:0-82419 GCF_058933875.1 Streptococcus sp. STC1396
ATGCAGTAAGATATCTTATGCGGTATTAGCTATCGTTTCCAATAGTTATCCCCCGCTAAAAGGTAGGTTACCTACGCGTTACTCACCCGTTCGCGACTCACAAAGTACGGTGTAGTAAACTACGGTGCACCTTGTGCGTTCCACTTGCATGTATTAGGCACGCCGCCAGCGTTCGTCCTGAGCCAGGATCAAACTCTCATTAAAAGTTTGAGTTCTCACTCATTTCTGTCACTGACAGATTTATTGTTTTTTCATTGTTCAGTACTACAACCTCAGTTGTAGTGCCCTGCACATTGGTTCGTCTTGTTCAGTTTTCAAAGGTCTTTGTCGCCCTCGCAAGCGACAACTATATCAGTATATCACCTCAACTAATTCTTGTCAATACTTTTTTCTCATTTTTTTTGCTTTTTTGTGATTTTTTTATTCCGCCTTAGAATATCGTTGTAAGGGCGTTAAAAACGTGGAAAACAACTTTCAAGAGACTACTAATCTAGTATTCTCTGTAAACGATTTTTTTTCTAACTATCAAACTCCAGCGATAGTTTCTTAATAAAAACCAGTATATTTATTTTCTATATTTTACAATTTATCAGATAAAAAGCCATCCAAATCGGACGGCCTTGTATGACTTATTTTACTTCTAATAAACCGATATCTCCATCTTCTCGACGATAGATAACATTCGTTGTATTGTCTTCCACGTCGGTATAAATGAAGAAATCATGCCCCAACAAATCCATTTGCAAGATAGCTTCTTCTACATCCATTGGTTTTAGATCAATATGTTTAGAGCGCACCACTTTTGAAGATGATTCATCAGCTTCTTCCACTAAAGCGTCCGTGAAAAGCTGACTAGTTGCAACTTTGTTACGATTTTTCTTTTCAATTTTTGTCTTATTCTTACGAATCTGACGTTCAATTTTATCAACAACTAAGTCAATAGAACCGTACATATCTTGTGAAACATCTTCTGCCCGAAGGGTAATGGAACCAAGAGGAATGGTTACTTCGACTTTTGCCGTTTTTTCGCGATAAACCTTCAGGTTGACACGTGCATCAAGTTCTTGCTCTGCTTGGAAATACTTCTCAATCTTCTCAAGTTTAGAAACTACGTAGTCACGGAGAGCATCAGTTACTTCTAGGTTTTCACCACGGATACTATATTTAAGCATATAAGTACCTTCTTTCTAAACATAAATGTTTTATTTACAATATCATTATAACGCTTTCATTCCTTTTTTGCAAATATTTTCTTATCTTGCGAGTGAAAATGTCAAAACTTCTTTCACACCTGCTTCCAGCAGTAATTCTCGAGCCAATTGTAAGGTTTTACCAGTCGTATAAATATCATCTATCAGCACAATCTTATCTGACAGAAGACTATCTTTTGCCAATCTAAAACATTGCTGACTTTTTAAACGTTCTTCACGATTTTTACTGGATTGAGCAAGCACATCCTGCTTTTCAAGCAAATGTTTATAAGGCAAACCAGCAGCTTGCAAGAAGCCTTCTACCTGATTAAAACCTCGACTTTGGTATTTTTCAGGACTGACTGGAATGGGAACCAGAGTATATTTTTTGAAGTTTCTGAGACCTTTTTTGACAACTTCTGCAAAAACGAATCTCAGGAGATAATCCCCTTGAAACTTGTATTTGCTGAAAAAGTCCTTCATCAAGTCATTATAAAGAAAGCAGGCCTGATGTTGAACCAAATAGCCTTGCGCTTCCCATGCCTGACAATCCGAGCAAACGTCCTCTCCTCCCTCCTTCCAGCAGCGTGGACAATGGATAGCAGAAATAGCTTCAAATCCTGCTCGACAATGGTTACAAATTGTATTCTGTTCTTTTTCTAATAATATCAAGGAAGAAAAGGTCCTATTTTCTTCGACTGCTTGGCTGCATAACAGGCAATTTCTCATAGGCCAGCCTCCTTGTTCATCAGTTTGATTTCACGAATCGCTTTTTCGATGGAACTGGTCATCCCATCGTGAAAGAAGAATAAATCTCCCGTTGGTCGCTCCATACTGCGTCCCACTCGACCAGAAATTTGAACGAGAGCGCTACGACTAAAGAGACGATGGTTGGCCTCCAGAACAAAGACATCTACACAGGGAAAGGTCACGCCACGCTCTAAGATGGTCGTTGTGACCAAAATGGTAATTTCTCGCTTCCGAAACTCTTCAACGATTTCTAAACGATTTTCAGTTGTTGAAGCCACAAAACCGACTCTTTCCGCTGGAAAGATTTCCTCCAAAACTTGCGCAAATTCCTGACCTCTTTTGATTTCTGAGGCAAAGATTAGCAAAGGAAAGCCTGTTTTTCTTTGTCTCTCGATATATTTTTCCAGTTTAGACGGTAAATTCTTTTTCGCTAGATACTTTTGAAAATCTGCCAGCCAAACTTTTTGGGGCACAATCAAAGGATTGCCATGGAAGCGGCGAGGAAGACTGAGTCGTTTTAATTCCCCTTTCTGGACTTTTTTATCCAGTTCATCCGTCGAAGTGGCAGTTAAGAAAATTGTCGTTCCCTCCTCCTTGACTGACTGCTCCACGGCATGGTAGAGCACAGGATTGTCTACATAAGGAAAAGCATCTACCTCGTCCACAATCAGCAAATCAAAGGCTCGATAAAATTTAAGAAGCTGATGAGTGGTGGCGATGACCAAAGGACTGCGAAAATAGGGCTCGGATTCGCCATGCAAAAGCGAAATCGGGCAGGCAAAATCTAGCTTAAGGCGACGAAAAAGCTCCAAACAGACATCAATCCGAGGGCTGGCTAGGCAAACCGCTCCCCCACGATCAATCACCTCTGCGATTACCTGATAAATCATCTCCGTTTTGCCCGCCCCAGTCACCGCATGGACAAGGCTATTCTGCTTTTGAGCAACTGACTCTAACAGTCCCTGAGAAACTTTCCTCTGAAACTCTGTCAATTGTCCTTGCCACTTGAGTACCTGATTTTCTGGAAAGTCTTCCTGTGGAAAATAATAGAGCTGCTGGTCACTCCGTACTCGCCCTAAAATTAGACATTCTCTGCAATAGTAGGCATTAACCGGTAACTTATGATGCTCTTTGTCCACTTGAGTGCCACAGCGGCCGCAAAACAACTTCCTCCTTTCCTCTCGCATACTGGGCATCTGCTGGGCTTGCAAGCGCAGCTCAGGGCTGAGCTGATCTTTTGTAAATATCCTACCTAGGCAATCTTTTCTTTCTAACATACTTTTTTATTCGTAAAATTTTTGGAAAAATCCAATTTTTTGTGTACAATAAAACTATGGAATATAGAACAATTAGCCAAGACGGCCAAGCCCAAGAAGAAATTAAGAAATCCCGCTTCATTTGCCATGCAAAGCGCGTTTACTCAGAAGAGGAAGCTAGAGATTTTATTGCTGCCATCAAAAAAGAGCACTATAAAGCCACTCATAATTGCTCTGCTTTTATTGTCGGAGAGAAAAGTGAAATCAAACGAACCAGTGACGACGGGGAGCCCAGCGGTACAGCGGGCGTTCCCATGCTCGGTGTCATGGAAAATCACCAGGTGACTAATGTCTGCTTTGTGGTCACGCGCTATTTTGGCGGGATCAAACTAGGAGCTGGCGGGCTCATTCGGGCTTATGCTGGCAGCGTCGCTTTGGCAATTAAAGAAATCGGTTTGATCGAAATCAAGGAACAAGCCGGCTTGCGCCTTAAAATGTCTTACAGCCAGTACCAAAACTTCGATAACTTTTTGAAAGCTGAAAATCTCATCGAATTCGACACAGAATTCACAGATCTAGTTGCCACAACCATCTATATCGACAAGCAGGAAAAAGAACCACTAGAACAGAAATTAGTCGAATTTTTCAACGGCAAAATCCAAATTGATGATCAGGGCTTGCGCAAGGTTGAAATTCCCTTAACAGTTGAATAATTTAAAAAGCTAGGCTTGGTGATAAAAAATTTTTATCATGGCCATAGCTTTTTTATATTTTACAAAGTGCCGCTTTCATCTTATACTAGTTTCATTAAAGTATTTGAGGTAGGAAGCATGGCAAACATTTATCAAAATATCACAGAATTGGTCGGACGGACACCAATTGTTAAACTAAATAATATCGTTCCTGAAGGAGCAGCTGAGGTTTATGTAAAGTTAGAAGCTTTCAACCCTGGCTCTTCTGTCAAAGACCGGATTGCTCTCAGCATGATTGAGGCAGCTGAACGCGATGGCCTTATTAATCCTAGCGATACTATCGTTGAAGCAACCAGCGGAAATACAGGCATTGGCCTTTCATGGGTTGGAGCAGCTAAAGGCTACAAGGTTGTCATTGTTATGCCAGAGACTATGAGTGTAGAGCGTCGCAAGATTATTCAAGCCTATGGGGCAGAGCTAGTTTTGACTCCAGGTAGCGAAGGAATGAAAGGAGCTATTGCCAAGGCAGAAGAAATCGCCCAAGAGCGCAAAGGCTGGTTGCCGCTACAATTTAACAACCCAGCCAATCCAGAAGTTCACGAACGAACAACAGGAGCAGAAATTGTCGCTGCTTTCGGTGAAACTGGACTGGATGCCTTTGTTGGTGGTGTCGGAACTGGTGGGACTATCTCTGGTGTCTCTCATGCTCTAAAAAAAGCGAATCCAAACATCCAAGTCTATGCGGTCGAAGCAGACGAATCTGCTATCCTTTCTGGAGAAAAACCAGGCCCCCACAAAATCCAAGGAATTTCAGCTGGATTCATTCCAGAGACCTTGGATACAGAAGCCTACAACGGTATTGTCCGCGTAACTTCTGATCAAGCACTGGAATTGGGACGCTATATTGGCGGTCAGGAAGGCTTCTTAGTGGGAATTTCATCTGCTGCAGCTATTTTTGCAGCCATTGAAGTCGCGAAAAAACTAGGAGCTGGTAAGAAAGTTCTTGCTCTGACACCTGATAATGGAGAACGCTACTTGTCTACTGCCCTCTATGAATTTGACGCCTAATCGTGAAAATAGTGTACCAAAAATCCTACCCAAATTGAGTAGGATTTTTTTCTAATCTTTTTGTTCTTTTAGAAAAGCCTTGGCTTCCTTAATCCAGATTGGCATTTGCTTTCCTAAGGGCGCAAAACCAATTTTACAACGATCATTTGAGAAGCGATGTCGTCTCGGTAAGCGATGCTTTTCTTCCTCTAAAGTCCGCATTGACAGGCTGGCCTTACCAGAAAACTCATCATAATCCACCACCTGCACGAGAACCTGATCCCCGATTTTTAAAATATCGTGAATATTATCAATATAGCCCGTCCGAATCTCAGAAATATGAATGAGGCCAATCAGACCGCTTTCTAGTTCAACAAAGGCACCGTAGGGCTGAATCCCTGTAATTTTGCCCTTTAACTTATCTCCGATTTTCATTAGTCTATAACCTCAATCGTCTCAATAACAACATCCTCAAGCGGTTTATCCATTGAAGCTATCTCAACTGCTGCGATTTTGTCCAAAACTTCATAAGAAGCCTCATCTACTAACTGCCCAAATACAGTATGCCTACGGTCCAAATGCGGTGTCCCGCCCTTACTAGCATAGATTTCAGCAATTGTCTCAGGCCATCCTCCCCGAGTCAATTCCTTGGTTGAATAAGGAAGACTGCTGTTTTGGACAATAAAGAACTGACTACCATTGGTATTTGGTCCAGCATTTGCCATTGATAGAGCGCCTCGGATATTATAAAGCTCCGGTGAAAACTCGTCTTCAAAGCGCTCACCGTAAATTGACTCGCCACCCATCCCAGTACCAGTCGGATCGCCACCCTGAATCATAAAATCTTTGATAACCCGGTGGAAAATCACTCCGTCATAATACCCATTCTTTGATAAAGCGATAAAGTTGGCAACTGTTTTGGGCGCTTGCTCTGGAAACAGTTTGATCTTCAAATCCCCATGATTAGTCTTGATTTTTGCAACCGATCCTTCAACCGCTTCAGGATTGACCTGTGGGAAATTCAACTCTTTTTCTACCATTCCTAACTCCTCCAAAGCATAAAAAATACCATCTTCTTCTACTGTTTTTGTGATGAAATCTGCCTTTTCCTGCAGCTTTTTGTGAGAAATCCCCATAGCAATGCTGATACCTGCATAGTCAAATAACTCTAAATCATTAAGCTCATCACCAAAAACCAAGACATTCTCAGGTTTTAAGCCTAGATGCTCCGCCACCTTAGCAACACCAGCTGCCTTTGAACCTTCTGTCGGAACAACATCCGATGAATGCTCATGCCAGCGAACCAAGCGCAGAGCTGAGGCTAGATCCTCTGGCAACTGCAAACTATCTCCTACATTTTCAAAGGTCCACATTTGATAGATTTCACGATCTTTGTAAAAATCGGGATTGACAGCCAGATCTGGATATATGATATCAATTGCTGACGAAATCATAGGATTGCGGACGGATAAAGCCGCTTCATGACTACTTACCAAACCGTAATCAATCCCCGCTTCCTTGGTCCATGCAATGTAGGATTCCACACACTCTTGTGGAATGACCGTTTTAGCAATGACTTCCCCTTTTCGATTTTCAACATAAGCACCATTCAAAGTGACAAAAAAATCAGGGTCCAAGGCACGAATTTCTGGAACGACTCCAAAAATACCACGACCAGAAGCAATTCCCGTCAGAATACCTTTTTCTCTCAGCTGCTTAAATACATCTTTGATTGACTCTGGAATGAAGCCCGTTTCCTTGACCCGCAAGGTATCATCGATATCAAAGAAAACAATCTTAATTTTTTTTGCCTTATATTTTAATTTTGCTTCCATATTTTCCTCTTTCAATTTAATCTTTTCTATTATATCATTAAAAATCGTCTTGCGGAACAAGGTGATGCTGAAAAGCGTAGACGACTGCCTGGGTTCGATCGTTCACTTCCAGCTTGGATAAAATATTGGACACATGCGTCTTGACTGTTTTCAAGGAAATAAAGAGCTCATCAGCAATCCGCTGATTTTCATAGCCCTTGGCTAAAAGCCCCAAAATATCCCGCTCCCGCGCTGTCAAATCCTCATAAAGCTCTATATGATTTCGATGGTATTCAACCTTCTTGCTGACTTCTGTTTCAATGGCAAATTCACCTTTTGCAACCTTTCTGACTGCGTGGAGGATTTCCTCAGCACTGGAGGTCTTCAGCATATAGCCACGAGCACCAGCATCCAACACTGGATAGATTTTTTCATTGTCCAGATAAGACGTCAAAATCAAAATCTTTGCCTCTGGCCATTCTTTCAAGATAGCCAAGGTGGCATCAATGCCACTCATCTCCGGCATGACAATATCCATTATAATTACATCGGGCCGGCTTGCCAAGGCTGCTTCGACTCCGTCTCTGCCATTAGTGGCTTCTGCTACTCCTTCAACATCTTCCTGTAATTCTAAAAAGCTTTTTAAACCCAATCTGACCATTTGATGGTCATCCACTAGTAATATTTTCATCTTTTTCCCCTTCTAATAACGGAACACAGATTTCGATAGAGAATCCTTTTTTCGGAGCTGTCAAAATTTTTAGACTGCCAGCCATATCATACACTCGATCCTCAATATTTTTCAAACCATAACTCAGTTCATCCAAAGTAGCTGGTTCAAAGCCGATTCCATCATCAGAAACCTTGAGTTTTAATTCATTTCGCGTCTGATAAAGATAGATGTCCAAACGATTAGCTTGAGCATGACGCAAGGTATTGTTGATCATTTCCTGGATAATCCTGAAAATATGTTCCTCAATCTGCTTGGGGAGACTGGCAACCTCATGTTTAAACTGGACAGTCAGGTCCGACTTATCTCTTAATTCCTTAATTAAAACATCCATGCCCTCTACTAAAGTTCGATTTTCCAACTCTGTCGGCCGTAAATGCAAGAGTAAAATCCGCAAATCTTTTTGTGCTGTATCCAGAATGTCAGCAATTCCCTTTAGCTGCTCTTGGAGATTTTCTTTTTCAAGCCTCTCCACATTTCCAGCGACACCTGAAAGAATCATATTGGCTGCAAACAGCTCCTGACTAACCGTGTCATGTAAATCACGCGCAATCCGCCTGCGCTCCTTCTCAACAATCTTCTCCTCCACCTGCAAAGACTGATTCTCAGACTTCTGCAAATTTTCGGTTAGAATATGCACTTTTTCTTCCAATTGAAGTAAAGAATAGTCCAGCTCTGCCTGACCGGTCGCTTCTAAAGCTTTGCCCTCTAAAATGCATTTTACATTTTTTTTAACCTGAGAAACGGATAGAAACTGAAGAAACTTTGCTGCAGCAATCAATAAAACAGTCAGAGATAGACCTAGAACTACAACAAAAAACATAAAAGACTGCAGAAGTTCTAGATTGTTTAGGAGCTTTTGCCATTCAAAATTAAAAATATTAAAAATGTAATGAAAGATGATCCCTAGAACAAAGAAGGTATAGAGAAAAATGACCAAGTAACTTGTTTTTTTCACTTTCTGACAACCTCCACATTCCCTAAAAAGCTGACCAACACAATTTTTACAGTTTTACTCGCTCGCTTATAATCTGGCGTTGTCAGGGAAATCGTTTCATTGCGCAACTTGCGAGATGGATGATTCAGAAAGTTTAAATCCCCGTACAATGTATTCATTTGAAGCTGGATTTCCACATCAAGCGGCACAATGATTCGGGTATCCCCAAAGGCCTTACGAATAATCACCACATTATCATGATTAGCTAAAATAACATCTTCTAAATGGACAGTATCTTTTCCAATCAACCGCAAAAGATTAATATCATGAAACTGACAATTATCTTTTGAAAAATGTTGCAAATCTCCCAGCCAACGATTTTTATCCCTTTGAATTTCGACATCTTCTTCAAAAACTAGATAACTTTCCTGATTTTCCTTGTAAATATATGGGTAAGCTACCATCAAACCATAAATAACTGCAAACAAAAGGGCTGCAATCACATAAGGATTGAGCATAATAATGAAAAACAGCATAATCATTGATGCCACTAATAAAAAATTCCCTTTTTGTTTACCAAAATAATAATATAAAAGCAGGAGAAAAAGGACCATAATGATAACAACACGCGAAAAATCTGCTGCCAACATGGTGATAAGGGCCATAGACAATAAGATTGTTTCAACAAAGATGAATAATTGAACTTTCCACATAGCCTTTTCCTTTCTGTACCTCTCTATTCTAACAAAAATAAAAAGAAAAACCTCCGTCTGAGGCACGAAATAAAAAAATAAATCACTTATGCCCAAAGAAAAATGATCATAAGTGATGTATGAAAACTATTAACGACTAGAGCTGCTGCTCGACGATGAAGTAGAGCTGGATTGTGCATCATCATCTGATTGACTATGAGAACTAGATGACGATTCTGATGAACTCGTTGAAGAGCTTGCAGTAGTACCATCTGTCACATAGAGAGTGATTTTTGTTGATTTTAGACTAACACTTTGTCCGGCTGCTGGTGTCTGCGAGGTCACTAAATCGGCTTGACTAGAAGCCACCGAGCGATCAATAACCCGCTCAATATTCGAAGACGGAATTCCCATCTCGATTAAGTAAGAACGAGCATTGGCATAAGTGTACTGAAGACTGCCAAAATTTGGCATTTCTACAGTGCTAGTCTCTTTTGCAACTCTCAGGGTAATTTGAGTATTTGAAGATAAATCGTACGTTGCCCCAGCTGCTGGTGTCTGACTGATAACAACTCCTGGATCATAATCTTCTGATTCCACTTCTTCAATTTTTATTAATTTTTCGGAAACCTTTTTATTCTTCAAATCTTCAACTGCTGCTGAATATTTTTGACCTGTATAATCCGCCATGATAAGGTTCTTGGGGCCTTTAGAAATAATGAGGTTTATTTTGCTACCTTCCCGCCGCTGACTTCCTGCCTGAGGATCCGTCTTAATGACATGACCGGAAGCAACCGAATCACTGTTTTCTTCTTTTTCTTCTCCGACTACTAAATCTTTAGCTTCAATAGTCGCCCGAGCTTCTGCCACAGTTTGACCTGCCACATCTGGAACGGTGGTATTCGAAGGACTGTTATAAATCAGAACTGCAAATGCAGCTAAAACCAAGAAAACCGCCAAGAGCAGGACTTTATATCGGGTTCTTAAATGGTGTTTCTGTGCTTTCTTTTTTACAGGAGCTGGAGTTTCATCAGGTTTCCTCACTTCTGTTGGCTCAGTCTTTGGAATGGAGGTTTTTGTCGGTGAAACAGTCGGCTGAGGAATTGGCGAAATTTTTGGTAAGGTCTTAGTATCTGCTTTAGCAACATCATCAAAAACAAGTTTTTTTTCATTCCGTCGCTCATAAGACAAACTGCTCGACAAATCAACATACATTTCAGCAACAGACTGATAACGATCCGTTAATTTTTTAGCTGTTGCCTTGATAACCACATTTTCCAAGGCTTGAGGAACATTGGGATTTTCCGCAATGATCGACGGCAATGGCTTTTGAAAATGCTGGAGAGCAATCGTTACAGCGCTATCTCCATCGTAAGGGATATGCCCTGTAAGCATCTCATAGAAAATAATCCCCATTGCATAGATATCGCTTTGAATTGTTGCCTTTGAACCACGAGCCTGTTCTGGCGAAAGATAGTGGACCGAGCCCAGCATAGAGTTAGTCTGGGTCAGACTTGTCTCAGCAAAGGCCACAGCAATCCCAAAGTCTGTCACCTTGGCATTGCCATCTGGGGTTAAGAGCACATTTTGTGGTTTCAGGTCACGGTGAACAATCCCCCGCGTATGCGCCAAGCGCATAGCCAAAAGGATTTGTCCCATGATTCTAACCGCTTCTTCGTTTGAAATCGGAGATTTTTCTTTGATATAGCGCTTGAGGTCAAGTCCTGCTACATATTCCATGGCCAGATACTGCTGACCGTCTTCTTCTCCGATATCGGAAATCCGGACAATGTGAGGATGATCTAAATCAGCCATCGCCTTGGCTTCCCGCTGGAAGCGCGCTACGGCAATAGGATCTGTCTGGTAGTTGGTCCTGAGAACCTTTACTGCAACTTCCTCACCATCCAAAATCAAATCCTTGGCCAGATAGACATCTGCCATGCCTCCTCGACCAATTTGCTTGATGATTTTATATCGCCCGGCAAAAATCTTGCCGATTTGAATCATGCCTCATCCTCCTTGTCAAAACGAACCAGAGCGACTGTGATATTATCCAATCCTCCAGCATTGTTGGCAAAGCGAATCAACGTTTGAGTTTTCTCAGACAGACTGATGTCACTGGTCACGATGTCATAGATCTCACTTCCTGAAATCATGTTTGTCAGCCCATCACTGTTTAGCAGTATATAATCACCATCTTTCAAGGTTACCATACCATAATCGGGCTGCACCTCATCTTTTTGACCAATTGACTGGGTGATAATATTCTTCTGCGGGTGGCGTTCTGCTTCTTCTTGTGTAATCTGTCCGGCTTTTAGAAGAGCATTAACAAGGGAATGGTCGCTAGTTAACTGGCTGTATTCCTCACCACGAATCAGGCTAATCCGTGAATCACCAATGTGGGCATAAATAGCTTGATTACCAATGATAGCTAAGGCTTCCAGAGTTGTCCCCATGCCCTTATACTCTTCATCCTGACCAAATTGGTGAATGCGCCGATTTTCTTCTTCCAAGTGCTCTGCAAACCATTCACGGACTTGGTTCACCGAGTCAATCTGAGTATTCACCCATGCGGCACCCAAGTCTGTTACTGCCATTTCACTGGCAATATTACCAGCTCTGTGCCCCCCCATACCATCGGCCAAGATGATCATGGTCTTGCCAGCACGATTTACAAAATAATTGGCATAGTCCTGATTATTTGTTCGCTTTTGACCAACATCTGTTAATACTGAAATTTCCATACTGTCAGTTTCCTCCTCCAGTTAAGATATCTTCCTAAATTGACTGATAAAAAATCCATCACTGCCATATAATTCTGGTGTAATCAAGATACAGCCGTCTTTTACGATATCTTCTCTTTCATGTTCTAGTCTAACTTGCTCAAAGTTTGGATGTCTTTCTAAAAATTGCTTGACTACTTCAAAATTCTCTGCAGACACAATCGTGCAAGTGCTATAAGTTATTATACCACCTTTACATAGACTTTGACAAACACTGTCTAATATATCCAGCTGAATTTTTTGCAGGCTCTGAAAATCTGCATTTTCTTTATTGTACTTAATATCTGGTTTACGACGAATCAAGCCGATTCCAGAGCAGGGAGCGTCCACCAAAATCTTGTCAAAAGCGTCTGGACCAAAAGTCTCAAACACCTTGGTCGCATCCAGCTTTTGAGTTGTGATTTTATCTGCTAAGCCTAGACGATCCGCATTTTGACGAATCAAGTCCAGCTTATGGTCGTAAAGATCCAAGGCTGTAATCTGACCAGTCGTCAGATAGGAAGCCATGTGCACAGCTTTGCCACCCGGCGCACTGCAGGCATCCAAAATCTGCTCATATCCTTCAATCTGCAAGGTCGGAGCAACCAGCTGGCTTGACTCGTCTTGAATAGTAATCAGGCCTTTTTCAAAGAACTCATGACCAGCAAAATGGCCTTGTTTCTTGACCAAGGCTGAAGAAGCCAAGAGCGAATCGTCCGCACCCAAAACTGCTTTAATTTCTTCCTTTCGAGCCAAATCCGTCACTCGAATGCTGGCCTTGTTGCGTTCAAAGAGGCTTTCAAAAATAGCTTCCGCACGTTCTTCCCCGTATTCGTCAATCAAAACCTTGACTAGCCAGACCGGCAGAGAATACTGGACTGAGTAGCGCTTGTTCTTGCGGTTGATAGTGGCCGGATCAGCTGCACCTTCCCGCTCGATCTTCCGCAGGATGGCATTGACGTATTTTTCACTGCCACGCTTGCGGCCTTTTGCAATCTCAACAGCTTCATTGACAACAGCATGCTGGGGGATTTTATCCAGATAGAGCATCTGATAAAGGCTGAGCTGAAGCAAGATGTACAGCCAAGCATCCAGCTTGTCTCTGTCCTCCACCCAATGAGCCAGCTGCCATTCCAGAGAGATTTTGCGAGCGACCGTTCCATAGACCAGCTCCGTAACCAAGCTTCTATCAGCTGAACTGAAAGCACTCTGTTTCAGAGCCTTGTTGAGGGCAATATTGGAATAAGCGCCCTCTTCAAAGACTTCTTCCAGAATTTCCAGAGCAAGCTCACGGGCTCTTTTTTGTTTACTTTCCAAATTCATCACCTACTGCTAAGCTGCGACCCAGACCGTTGAGAAAGTCCTTGATGCCCATCTTGGGCTTGCCGAATGGCTGCACCGTCTTTAGAGAAAGGGCTCCCTGACCCGCTGCGACGACTAATTCTTTTTTGCTGATCGTCAGGATTTCACCCGGACGACCACTGCCTTCCGCTTGGCTAACTTCGTAAATCTTGAAGCGCTGACCAGCTAGCAGGGTATGGGCCACCGGCCAAGGATTCATGCCCCGAACCTGATTGAAAATCTGGCGACTGGTCTTTGTCCAATCAATCCGCTCTTGATCTGGGCTGATATTTGGTGAAAAAGTCACCAGATCTGGATCCTGAGGCTGGGCTTGAATCTCTCCCGCTACATAGGCTGGCAAGACTTCTAAAAGAAGATCGCGGCCAATCACAGCTAGTTTTTCAAAGAGAGTTCCGACATTATCAGACTCTTCAATGGCTATCGCTCGACTGGCAATCATATCACCAGCATCCATCTCTTTGACCATCTCCATAATAGTCACACCAGCTTCTTCATCGCCATTTATCAAAGCATAATGAATGGGCGCTCCGCCACGGTATTTGGGCAAGAGAGAGGCATGGACATTCACTGCGAAGTTAACGCTATCCAGCAAACGGCTAGGCAGAAATTGTCCAAAGGCTGCTGTCACGATGCCGTCAGCTCCCAAGTTCATAATCTCTTCCAAGTCCGCGCTTTTAGCCAACTTTTCTGGTTGGTAAACCAGCAAGCCGTTAGCTAAAGCCACTTCCTTGACCGGTGTCATACGGATTTCCTTTTTGCGGCCCACCGCTCGATCTGGCTGAGTGACCACCGCTAAAATGTCATATTGTTCGCTTTCCAGTAGGCCTTTTAAGACAGTTGCTGAAAAGTCAGGTGTCCCCATAAAGATTAATTTCACTGTCGTTTCCTCAAATCTGTCGCAGACTACTGTCGCCTACGACTGTTTTTCTTTCTATTATACCAAAAAAGCGAGCAAAGCTGATAGCTCTCGCTCACTTTTGTCATCAGATAAAATTCTGGGGTTCATTATCAATACTGAGGCGCAGGTCCTTATTTTCCGCTTGCTGCGTTAACTCCAATACCTGATTAAGCGTGACTTGCAGGTCATCCTCAAACCGATACTTAAGTAAAATCTGATAGTGATAGAGATTGTGGGTGCGGGCAATGGGCTTGGGTGTGGGACCCAAAATTTGCACCTTGTCCGACAGGCCATTCCGTAAAATATCCATAACCTGATAAGATTTCTTGACCACCATTTCCTCATCCTTGTGGGATAGGGTCAGCCCTACTGTATAGTAATAAGGCGGATAGCTCAACTGCCGACGAATCCCCATTTCATAAGCGTAGAAACCTTCGTAGTCCTGCTTTCTGGCAAAGTCAATGGCATAGTGATGAGGATTGTAAGACTGGATAAAGACTTGTCCTGCTTTTTCAGCCCGACCAGCTCGGCCAGCCACCTGAGTCAATAGCTGGAAGGTCCGTTCCGAAGAGCGAAAATCTGGCAGATTCAGAGCTGTATCCGCATTGAGGACACCGACCAAGGTCACATTAGGAAAATCCAGTCCCTTGGCAATCATCTGAGTTCCCAGCAGAATATCTGCCTGCCCCTGACCAAAGGCCTCTAGGATTTCTTCATGACTCCCCTTTTTACGGGTCGTATCCACATCCATCCGCAGAATGTGAGCATCTGGAAAGAGAGTCGTCAGCTCATCATAGGCCTTCTGCGTCCCCGTACCATAATAGCGAATGCTGCGACTGGCACAATTAGGACAGGCTTGTGGAATGTCCTTGGTAAAGCCACAGTAATGGCAGTTCATGGTCTTGGTATCCATATGCAGGGTCAGGGAAATATCACAGTTGGGACAGGTGTCCACCGTGCCGCATTCTCGACACATGACAAAGCTGGAATAGCCTCGCCTGTTGAGCATAAGAACCGTCTGCTCACCTTTCTCCAGACGATCCTGAATAGCTTCTAAGAGAACAGGAGTAAAATTACTAGCTTCATTTTGCCCAATGTAATCTCGAAAATCCACCACTTGAACCTGAGGAATCTGCGCCAGTGGATTAGCCCGCTTAGTCAGCTGCAAAAAGTCATAGACGCCACGACTAGCTCTGGCCCTGCTTTCCAAACTCGGAGTCGCCGAACCCAACACCAAGACAGATTGATTGTACTGAGCTCGCAGGAGAGCCACTTCTCTGGCATGGTAGCGAGGATTGGAATCCTGCTTGTAGGAGGACTCATGTTCCTCGTCAATGATGATGGCTCCGATATTTGTCAGCGGAGCAAAGATGGCCGAACGCGCACCTACAACTACCTGAGCCTCTCCCCGCTCCACCTTGCGCCACTCGTCGTACTTCTCACCATCAGATAGACCTGAATGCAAAATAGCCACCTTGTCGCCAAAGCGCGAGATAAAACGGTCAGTCACCTGAGGAGTCAGGGAAATTTCCGGAACCAACATAATTGCCGTCTTGCCCTGAACCAGAGCTTCCTCAATCACCTTGAGATAAACCTCGGTCTTGCCACTCCCCGTCACTCCTTCTAGCAAAACGGGTTGAGCGTTTTCTTGACCGATTTTTTCACAAATCGCAGCGACCACGACTGCTTGCTCCTCATTTAGAACCAGCTTTTTATCCTGTCGCTCCTTTTGGAAATGCGCAGCAGACCGGCTAACCTCTTTCTTCTCTGTATGGAGAAGCTCCTTTTCTAAGAAAATTTTAACTGCTGTAGGCGAAAAGAGCTTGCGTAAGTCTTTGAGGCGACCTGATTGTGGATTTTCCAGCAGATAAGTCTGAAGTTCCTGCTGCTTTTTCGCTCGGGTGGAAGGCAGAAACTGAGCCAATTTCTCTCTGTCCACTTGATACCAAGTTTCTGTCTTAATATGCTTACGGTCAGTCGCTTGGTATTCCAAGCGAATCTTACCAGCCTGGGTCAACCGCATGAGCTTAGACTGACTTTTCTTATCCAAATCAGAAAAACGAAGACTAGCTGTTTGACCGAAAATAGACTGCCGCTCCTCAACTGAAAGCTGCTCCGTTGGATAAAGTAACTTGTCATAGCTGGAATTAAGAAGACTTGGTAACATGGCCTTCAGGATGGAAATTTTATAGGAAAAGACAGACTGGCGCAACTGCTCAGCTAGCCAGAGCTGCTCCGCATTGAGAACCGGTCTAAAGTCCAGAACTTCTGCAATATCTTTCAATTCTCCAACATGTCCTGCCAGATCTTCAGCTTCCTCATCCGCCAAGCCAACAATCAGCCCTTGAATCAAACGCCCGCCCTTACCAAAAGGCACATGCACCCGCATCCCAGCTTGCAGCATTCCAGAAAACTCCTCTGGAACCGCATAGCTGTATGGTTTGTCCGTCTGCATCAGAGGAACATCGACAATAATCTTGGCAATTTTCACACTCTCACCTCGCTTTCCCTAAACGCCATATTCATAGAAAAAAATAAGATTGAGTAGCCCCAACCTTAAATCTTCTCACCCTCTTCTTTTTCTTTGGCAATTTGTTCTTTGATCTTGCGCTCCTCTTCTTCTTTGCGCAGGCGTTCTTCTTCCGCACGACGGCGAACTGCTTCGCGTTTTCCTTCTGGATCTGGGTGAATCACAACATTACCAGATTCAATTTCTTCCAGAGCACGCAATGTTGATTTCTCTGATTTGAATTCCTGAGTTGGTTTAGCACCAGCTTCTAATTCATGAGCACGCTTGGCTTCCAAGATAACCAAAGAATATTTTGATGGCACCTTGTCCAACAGGGTGTCAATAGACGGTTTTAACATCATAATTTTTTACCTAATTTCTAACTTAATTATCGTATAAGTACTTCATCTTTTGGAAGCATCTCTTGGTAACGACCGATGACTCGATCCACACGAAAATGCTCCGCTTCGATCACACGTTTAACGCGTTCAGCCGCCAAAGATACTTGATCATTGACAATGGCATAGTCATACTCACGCATCAAGGCAATTTCTTCTTTTGCTTTCTCAATCCGCTGAGCAATGACTTCTGCGCTATCTGTCCCGCGACCAACCAAACGGTCTTTTAATTCTTCCAAGTCTGGAGGAGTCAGAAAAATGAAGACAGCATCCGGAACTTTTTTCTTAACCTGGAGAGCACCTTGAACTTCAATCTCTAGGAAAACATCCACACCCTTATCCAAGGTCTCATTTACATAAGTGAGTGGAGTTCCATAATAATTTCCAACATACTCAGCATATTCCAGCATCTGTCCCTGACGAATCAGCTCCTCAAACTCTTCACGAGTGCGAAAGAAATAGTCAACCCCATCTACCTCACCAGGACGTTGTGGACGGGTTGTCATGGATACAGAATATTGAAACTGATTATCAGTGCTTTCAAAAATCTCTCGTCTGACTGTTCCTTTACCTACACCTGAGGGGCCTGAAAAGACGATTAGTAAGCCTCGTTCCGTCATCATATCTCCTTCATAATCTTTCTATCTAGTGTAACAGAATTATGCTTATATTTCAAGAGAATGTCTCTATTTCTATAGTGTTCTCATCAAAAAGTTAGCAGGCCAGTCCGAAACCTCGTAGGAGAAGTAAGCACTTCACAAGAAAGAAAAAGCAAGCTGCTGCCAACTTGCTTTCCTTCTTATTTTGCGTAATCAACTGCACGCATTTCGCGAATGACTGTGACTTTGATATTACCTGGATATTCCAGATTATTTTCGATTTTTTCACGAACATCATGTGCTAAAATCGTAATCTTATCATCTTTGATCCGTTCTGGATTGACCATGATTCGAATTTCGCGGCCTGCTTGTAAAGCAAAACTATTTTTTACGCCCTCAAAGCCGTTAGCAATTTCTTCCAAATCCTGTAGACGTTTGATATAGCTCTCAAGTGACTCACTGCGAGCACCCGGACGAGCTGCGCTAAGGGCATCTGCTGCCGCAACGATAACTGCAATCACGCTCTCAGGCTCCACATCTCCGTGGTGGCTGGCAATCGTATTAACAACGATTGGATGCTCTTTGTACTTACGAGCCAATTCTGTCCCGATTTCTACGTGACTGCCTTCCACCTCACGGTCAATGGCTTTCCCAATGTCATGAAGGAAACCAGCACGACGGGCAAGATTCGCATTTTCACCCAGTTCCCCAGCAATAATTCCAGAGAGCTTGGCTACCTCAATCGAGTGACGAAGAACATTCTGTCCATAAGAGGTACGGAACTGCAAACGTCCCATAATTTTCATCAAATCAGGATGCAGGTTTGGTGCCCCGATTTCGTAAGCGGCTGCTTCACCATACTCTCGGATACGATTATCAATTTCTATCCGATTCTTTTCAACCAGCTCCTCAATGCGAGCCGGATGAATACGTCCGTCCTTCAAGAGGGCTTCCATCGTCATGCGAGCAATTTCACGACGAACAGGATCAAAGCCTGAAAGAGTGACTACTTCGGGTGTGTCATCGATGATGACATCAATACCGGTCAAGCTTTCAAAAGTACGAATATTGCGCCCCTCGCGACCAATAATCCGCCCCTTCATACTATCATCAGGTAGATGAACTGTTGAGTTGGTCTGCTCAGCCACATAGTCACCAGCAATTCGCTGCATAGCTTGCACCAAGATATCCTTGGCCACCTTGTCAGAGCGCTCTTTAATATCCTGCTCCGCTTCCCGAATACGAGTCGCAATCTCTTTAGAGAGTTTATCCTCGGTCTGCGCTAAGATAATGTCACGCGCTTCCGTTTGAGTAAGGGACGCTACCCGCTCAAGCTCAGCTTCCTTTTGCTGCTCTAGCTCAGCTACTTGTGCTTCACGCGCATCAATGTGTTTAGCTTTATCAGAGAGACTTTGTTCTTTATGCTCCAAAGTCTTTTCCTTGTTGGTTAAATTATCGTCTTTGCGGTCAAGATTACTTGCACGCTCTGTCAAGCGGCTTTCAATTTGTTTTAATTCTTGACGCTCAGACTTAAATTCTGCATCAACCTCTTCACGATATTTTCTGGCTTCTTCTTTTGCCTCCAAAAGTGCTTCTTTTTTAAGCGAACTAGTTTCACGTTTGGCTTCTTTGACAATCAAATCAGCTTCACGTTCGGCTTGTCCGCGTAAATTGGTTGCTTCTTGTTCAGCATTTAAAAGAGTAAGTTCTGCGGCATCTTTAGATGTTCTCATCTTAACCGAGATCCCTACGTATCCAATCACTAAACCAATGATGGCAGCAAAAACAAAAACAGCTATAATATTTAAGCCCATGTTTTCACTCCAAATCTATTTAATTATTGAATTCAAAATTCCATACTATTCTATCATAAATGCTGAGAATTCACAAACCTATTTTTCTAAAAAACAGGCCTGTTTTTTCTCTATTATTTGCTAAAAGGGCGCTAAATAAAAGAATTTAATATATAAAATTTTTTATTTTAAATGTAAACTTTTTTTATGCTATAATCAAGGGGAAGATTTTTAAAATATGATACGAAAGCTTATGATTGATTCTGCTTCGCACTCATCTATTATCGTAAAGGAGAACTTATGTCTAAAGAAGTTATTGTTGAAAGCTTTGAGCTGGATCATACCATTGTTAAAGCCCCGTATGTCCGTCTGATTGGTGAAGAAACTGGACCAAAAGGAGATATTATTTCTAACTTTGATATTCGTCTGGTTCAACCAAATGAGAATTCCATTCCGACCGCCGGTCTGCATACGATCGAACACCTGCTGGCCATGCTCATTCGCAAACGGATTGATGGTATGATTGACTGTTCACCTTTTGGCTGCCGCACAGGCTTTCATATGATTATGTGGGGACAGCACACAGCGACCGAGATTGCTCAAATCATTAAGTCCTGCCTAGAAGAAATCGCCCAGACAACTACTTGGGCAGATGTCCCTGGCACTACCATCGAATCCTGTGGAAATTATAAGGATCACAGCCTCTTTTCAGCCAAAGAATGGGCAAAACTCATTCTCAGCCAAGGAATTTCTGATAATGCCTTTGACCGGCATGTTATCTAAACAAAAAAATGCAGAAAATCGTCCAAATGGAATTTCTGCATTTTTTTATTTTGATGCATCATCTAGCAAGCTTAAGGACCGCTAGACAGTCTGCTGAAGTAATTGATTTAATAATCTAAATCTTCCGCATAACCTGGGCCGTTTCCTACAAAATAACCCGTCTTACAGTTGATACTGAAAAGATAAGTTCCATCTGGCTTGAAAAGGTTATAATAACCATTGCCCTTGATAATATTAACTTTTTCAAGGATGAATTGGTCCCCTGTGATATATCCACGTTCGCGTGATGTTTGCAAAATTTTCTCTAAAACTCCAGGATTAAAAATCCAAGCTGGATTATTGACATCATCGATAGCCGCTTGATTGTAAGGAACTCGGCTGAGATGACGCTGGAGGTTTACCCCATCACTTGGGAGGCCAAAGCCAGTATAGGAGTTGGAGACAGTGCCTGAACCTGAACCACCTCCAGCTGTTGCAGGACTTCCTCCTTGATCTGTGCCAGGAGCTGGTGCCGGTACTATTTGACTGCGTCCTTGAGCAACAGCTGCTTTCAGGACTTCGTCCAATTTCGCATTTCCACTTGACACATCAGAGAAATTAGCATCAGCATTTGCCTTGGCTTCTGTATTGAGGACACCGTCTGTAATGGCGCCGCCGTCAAATTGTGAATTTACACTTTGGATTGCTGAAATTTGCTTGACCAGAGCATCGTATTTAGTTTTAGCTGCATCGTAGTCGCTGGTACCTTTTAGAGCCTCAAGCTTGGCTTTCAAACTTTCTAACTCTCCAAATTTGCTGTTTTTCACTGCTGTTTGGCTACTATCTGTAAAGAATGAAGCGTACAAATCATTAAATTCTTTCAAAGAAGCTTCTTTCTTTGAACTTGACGAAACTGACTTTTTGCTTGATTGAGTGGTTGAAACGCTGGAACTCCCTGATGTTCTATTACTACTATTTCTTCCCAAGGTAAAATAGAGAGAGGTTCCAATGGCTGTAACCGCGAAAAGTGCAAGCACAGAATATAAAACTACCTTTTTCTTGTAAAAAGGAACTTCAAGGCTTTCAAAGTCTTCCTCATCTGCCTCTTGAAGCGAATCATCGGAAGGATCAACAAAAGGCTCAACTGGTAAATCATCTATTTCTAAAGCTGATTTGTTAGGAGCGAGTTCTGCCTCTTCTGCCAACTGCGTTTCATACAAATCTGCGGAATGGTCTGGGGCAGCTTCCAGTCCTTCACTTCCCCCATCCTCATTCCTTTCTTTAGCAAAATCATCTAAATCAAAAGCAACATTAAGCGGGTGCGCCTCTTCTGGAGTTTCTTCAAAGTTCTGAGTATCAAACTTCCCTGCTTCTATTTCTTCTCGGTGCTGTTTGATGTATTTATCTAAAATACTATCTTCGTCTGTTACTCCCGCTTCGACTTCCTCATTTTTACGTTTGACTTGACCAACTGTCAAATCCTTGGCTTCTTCAAAATCCAAGATCGACTCTTGCGAAGATTCTAAATCTTTTTCATTCATTATCTGCATTCCTTCCTAATCAAGAATTTGACGTTTGACACGCTCTCCAAAATATTGATATAAATCAACTTTTAAAGTACCGTTGTAGAGTTTTCGTTTTTTATCTGCCTGACCGCCATATTTGGCTTCGAAGGCCTCGTCGCTCGTCAAGATAAATTTACTCCATGTCTTCAATGGGGTAAAAGTTTCCCCCATTTCCTGATAGAGCTTGGTCACAGCATCATCGTCCAATAAACGCTCGCCATAAGGCGGATTAGAGATAATGACACCATTAATCTTGTCCGTATGAAGGTCTTGCAGACGCATTTGCTTAAAGTGAATCTGGTCAGCAACGCCGGCTTCTTCCGCATTTTTCTTGGCAATCTCTACCAGACGAGCATCCAAGTCAGAACCCGAAATATCCAGTTGGATGTCTTGGTCAATCTGAGCCAGAGCTTCTACCCGAAGCTGACGCACCAAGTCCTTGTCTACCCAATTCCAGTCTTCAAAAGCAAAGGAACGGTGTAGACCTGGTGCCATCTTCATCCCAATCATAGCCGCTTCGATACAGAAGGTTCCTGATCCGCAAGTCGGGTCAATCAAGGGTTTATCTGGATACCAGTTTGACAAAAGTAAAATCGCGGCTGCCATATTTTCCTTGATTGGCGCTCCGCCCTTCTCAGTCCGATAACCACGCTTGAACAAGCTAGAACCGCTGGTATCAATCATGACCGTCACAAGGTCTTTTAAAATGGAAACTTCAATCTTAAACTCTGCTCCATTTTCCTGCAAGGGAACACCTTCTGGACGAGCATAATGCTTTTGCAATTTTTTCACAACTGCTTTTTTTGAAATGGCTTGAACGCTGGGCTCATTATGCAGTTTTGATTTGACACATTTGGCTTTAGAAATGGGAAATTTCGCACCTAAGGGTAGATAATTTTCCCAGTCCAAAGCAAAGACGCCTTGAAAAAGCTCTTCAAATGTTTTGGCTGGAAATGTCCCCACAATAATCTTTATCCGATCTGCCGAGCGCAGCCAGAGATTGGTTTGAATAATAGTTTTGACATCGCCTCTAAAGCGAACGCGACCATTTTCAACCTGACAATCTATACCCAAATCCCGAATCTCACGGCCGACCACTGCTTCCAGACCCGCTGCCGCAGTAGCAATTAAATTAAAATTTTCTTTCATTCTTTCTTACTCTATCAAGATCCACTTGGCCAAACCGTTAAAAAACTGGTCTCAGCTCGGAATCAGAATGTTCTGGCGTGGCTACTCTTTTTGAGAGAAACCTTACTTTTATATTTCATCACTTTCATCTGTAATCTGTTGAAAGGAACTCTATGTCTTAATCAAAAAGCTAGCATACGCTAGCTAACCTATGTGCAATTTTCTATAAGCCATGTTTTGTTCCAGAAATGACTAGGTACCATCTCCTTCGATAATCATCTGTCTACTGTTTCCAGTCAGAATGCTATGTTCGTTTCCACGCATTCCGTGCCCCGACCAAAGTTTGGGTTGCTAGCTTGAGGGGTTTACCGCGTTCCACTTCTTCTGTTTCCAAAAGAACTACGTCACTGTGGCACTTTCAGACCTAATCAGACCTATCCAAAGACTTAGCCTTTTCAGTCGCCGTAACGGAAAAATCCGTCCCTAGGCTTATTGTTTCACCTAGCACAAACACTACCAGCATCACAGCCGGTGCTAGCATGGACTTTCCTCATGAAAATATCAAATCTTCACGCGATTATCCAAAAATTGCACAGTTATTAGACCAATTACATATCACGATCCACAATCTGCTTGCCAAAAACTTCCTTTTCCAGACGGTTCAAGCGCTTCAAAATATCAAAGTTGGTTGCCGATGTCATTTGTGGCATTTCTACTGTTGGTTGAACCGGCTTTGCTGGAGCCGTTTCTTCAGGCTTATTCGCCAATTCTTCTTTCAAACGACGATTTTCTTCACGCAGTTCTTGCACCAAAGCAGCGTAAGTTTCATAATCTTTGATGACATCATCCAAAAATTCATCTACTTCTGCCTTGCTGTAGCCACGCACTTCGCGCTTAAAATCTTGATCAAAAATATCTTTTGCTGTAAAAATAATACTTGCCATCTTCTCTCTCCAATCTAGTTCATCATATTCAATTATAAACAAAATCCACTATAAAAATCAAGATTTAGCCCTTATTTTCCTAAAAAATTTTCTGCTACCTCGTTTAAGTCATCAAATGTTAATTTTTTGATAAAATACTGTTCCTGATTTTTCATCTCTTGGTAAAGATATTTGAGGTTTGTCTCATTTTCTTCATCGTAAAATAGATAAGCTCCGTCCGTATTTTGAAGCAAAAATTGATTGTATTCTCGAAACTGACTGGGATTTTGATAGCTAGGGTAGGCGTATTTGACAAAATCTACTTGCTTAAAAACCACAAGTTTCGCCTGATTCACTTCATTCCAGTTTTCTCCTTGATTTTCAAATAGAAAAATAGTTGCTATCTGAAAACTGTACTCTTTTTTCAATTCCTTGGCAACATCCAACACCCATAATTCAAATCCCAGATTCCCCATAAAAATGAGCCAATCCACCCCCTCATCGAGTAAGCGTCGCAAATCCCGCCTGACACCCTCTTTGATAATCTTAATACGCATGTCTTTCTCGGTCACAATGCCAATTTCAAAAGGCTTATAACCCGCGATAAGTAGACTTGTCATTTATTCTCCCTTAAAAAATGTTTTTATGATATAATAGAGTGATGTTATTGTACCAATAAGGAGTTCTATGGTCAACTATCCTCACAAACTAAAGGTAAAAAATAAAATCTTTAGCTCATCCACAGATTTTATCAGCTTTGCCAATCGTGGGATGTCTTTTGAAAAAATGATCAACGAATCCAACAACTACTACCTAAGTAGAGGACTCGCTGTTATCCACAAAAAGCCAACACCCATCCAGATTGTTAAAGTTGATTATCCGCAGCGCAGTCGTGCTAAAATCGTAGAGGCCTATTTTCGGCAAGCTTCTACAACAGACTATTCTGGTGTTTACAAGGGGCATTATATTGATTTTGAAGCCAAGGAAACGCGGCAAAAAAATGCGATGCCTATGAAAAACTTCCATCAACACCAGATTGAGCATATGGAGGCTGTGCTGAAACAAAAGGGAATTTGTTTTGTCTTGTTGCATTTCTCAAGCCTAAGGGAAACTTATCTGCTTCCGGCTTCCTATTTGATTGAGTTTTACAAGATAGACAAGGGCGGAAAGTCCATGCCTTTATCTTATATTCAGGAAAATGGCTATCGAATCGAAATCCAGCATTTCCCCAGCGTTCCCTATCTTGATATTATTGAACAAAAACTACTAGGTGGTATTACAAATGAATAAACAGACTGTTATGCAGATATTAAAATATCTTGCAAGCGCCCTCATTTCTCTTCTCTTGCTTGGCTTTGTAGCCGGTTGTTTAGTGTTTACTTATTACGCTTCCAAGGCCCCTACGCTCTCTGAGAAAGATTTAATCGCGACTACTTCAAGTAAAATCTATGACAGTGATAATAATTTAATTGCTGACTTAGGTGCTGAGAAGCGAGTGAATACAAATACAAATGAGATTCCTACGGATTTGGTCAATGCCATTACTGCTATTGAAGATCATCGTTTCTTTAGTCACCGAGGAGTTGACTTTATTCGTATCATCGGTGCATTTCTCAGCAACCTCAAAGGTGGAGGCAGACAAGGGGGGTCCACTCTGACCCAACAGCTCATCAAATTGAGCTACTTCTCAACCTCTTCTTCAGATGCGACTCTTTCTCGTAAGATACAAGAGGCCTGGTTAGCCACTCAATTGGAGCGCAAGGCAACGAAGCAAGAAATCTTGACCTACTATGTCAATAAGGTCTACATGTCCAATGGTAACTATGGTATGCAAACAGCAGCCCAAAGTTACTATGGAAAAGATTTAAAAGATTTAACAATTCCTCAATTAGCCCTTCTGGCTGGAATGCCGCAGGCTCCTAATCAGTATGATCCTTACACAAAACCAGAAGCAGCCACTGAACGCCGAAATCTGGTCTTGTCAGAAATGTATGAACTGAAATACCTCACACCAGAGCAATATGAACAGGCTGTCAATACGCCTGTTACCGACGGCCTCCAAAGCCTAAAAGCTTCGTCTAGCTATCCAGCTTACATGGATAATTATCTAAAACAAGTAATTGAACAAGTTGAAGAAGAAACCGGCTATAACGTATTGACCACTGGAATGGAAGTTTATACCAATGTCAATACAGAAGCCCAGAAAAAACTTTGGGATATTTACAATACTGAGGAATACGTTGCTTATCCTGATGATGAAATGCAGGTTGCTTCCACCGTTATGGATGTGCGAACTGGTAAAGTTATTGCCCAACTCGGCTCCCGTCACCAGTCTACCAACGTATCTTTCGGTACCAACCAAGCCGTTGAAACTAACCGCGATTTCGGTTCAACCATGAAACCAATCACTGATTATGCTCCGGCTCTTGAAAATGAAATCTATACCTCTACGGCTGCGCCTATTACAGATGCTCCATATAATTTCCCGTATTCCAGCACACCAGTCTACAACTGGGATAAGAAATACTATGGTACTATGACGATTCAGTACGCTATTCAGGAATCCCGTAACGTTCCTGCCGTGAAAACGCTGGAAGCCGTCGGTCTAGATGAATCGCTTAAGTTCCTCAATCGCATCGGCATTAACTATCCTGAAATGTTCTATGTTAACGCCTTTTCAAGTAATACCAGCAAAGCCGGCAATGAATACGGAGCCAGCAGTGAAAAAATGGCTGCTGCCTATGCTGCTTTTGCCAATGGCGGTACCTACTATAAGCCACAGTATGTCAATCGTGTCGTCTTCAGCGACGGAACAGAAAAAATCTTTGCTGATAATGGAACCAAGGCGATGAAAGAAACTACAGCCTACATGATGACGGATATGATGAAAACCGTTCTTCACTCAGGTACAGGTACAAATGCTGCTCTTTCTGGGGTTTATCAGGCTGGTAAGACTGGAACCTCCAACTATGCTGATGATGAATTAGCTAAGCTGACCAAGCCTTACTACTACTCTAGTATTGTCACACCAGACGAACTCTTCGTTGGTTATACGCCTAAGTACTCAATGGCTGTTTGGACTGGCTACTCCAACCGTCTGACACCAATCCTTGATGATGGGGTTAAAGTGGCTACAGATGTCTACCGCGAGATGATGCTCTATTTAGCTCAAGACGGATCAGCTTCAGAAGATTGGGAAATGCCAAACGGCTTGTTCCGCAGCGGATATTATCTCTATCTAAATGGAGCAACCATGAATAATCGCTATAATACCCAACAATATTATAGCTCTACTTCTTCAGAAACTAGCACAGAAGCTTCTTCTAGCAGTTCTTCAGAGACAAGTAGCTCGGCTCCCGCCGCTAATCAATCGACTTCTTCCTCAGAGCAAACAAACGGTAGCGAGTCAAATACTCAAAATCAAAGCAGTCAGAATAGCGGAAACCGTTAGAATACTAAAAGAGTCTGGGACAAAAGTCCGACCTCAAATATAAAAAGCGAACAAAACTAGTTTTCTGGTAATCAGAATTCTGCTTTGTTCGCTTTTCGCATTTAATTATAGATTTGAAGGGCTTAATAATTAAGATTTTTAAAAATTGAAATCTTTTTGTCCCAGACTCTTTTTGTTTATATCAAAGTTTAAAACAACTGTCATCCAGTAGAAAACAAGCCTATTGATAACTGATTGCTCGTAACTCTGTCATGTGAATAAGAATTGAATTTTCGTATATAAAACAAAGAAAACAACGCCTTAATTTCAAAGAAGTCAAAAAATCTACTTACTTGCCAAAGCTCCCATTGGATCCCATGGTGCTAGGACAATTGGTTCAGCATTGTAGGCTGCCAGTTCTTCTGGTGTCAAGAAGTCTTTTCTGACCACGATTTGATAGGTGTACTCATCCATCCAAGCATCGCTGGCGACAAAGTATCCCTTATCTCCAACTTTTTCACCCCAAGAATTTTCCACCTTCCATTTTTTGGCTTGACCCTTTTCATCCAAATCCACTCCAGCCAGTACCATAGCATGGGTCATAAGGCTCTCGCTGTAATCAAGACGGCCTGCCTTATCTTGGGTCAAGAGAATATCCATGCTGGCAGTCAAATCATGCATACCTGCCTCCATGATTCCTGCCTTGCGATTACTGGATTGACCCACATCAGAGCCAAACCAAACAGTCTCACCAGCCTGCATTTGAGCAATAGCCAATTCCTTGAGCCGTTTCATTTCCACATTCAGATAACGAACTGGTCTACTGCCGACTACATTGCCCAACATTTCGACCGTGTAAGACTTGCCATAAGGTTTATCAGCTGTTGGCGCATTGATAACTGACACATAGTCATCTAGCTTGAGGTCTACATATTTTTGGTAAAAGGCCTGCGGAGTCAAATCAGCTTCCCTATGGTAGTTGCCGTCCTTGTCCCGATAAGCAAAGTCAAACTTCCGAGGCGGCAAGCCCAGTGACATCGCTAGGAAGTTGAAAATTTCCTGTAGTAAAGCTTCTTTCTTGGCTTGTAGACTAGCTTCATCTGCACAACTCAGAGCTAGCTCACGCAAGATTTGTGCATCCTGACGCAACAGTTTATTGAGCAACTGATTGAGCTCACGGCTGTTGCTAGAAGAAATCGACTCTGGATAGACTGATTTGGGTACGACCCCGTATTTCTCAAAGAGTGAAACAACCATATCCCATTGACCGCCATCCTGCTGAGGCGTATCTAAGAGAAACTTGACCTTGCGACTGGTCAATTCTTGGTCAGCCGTCGCCAAAACCTGCTCTAAGAACCAGTTGGACTTTTCATATTTATCCCAAAAGAAGGTATGAGCTTGGGATAGCTCAAAATCTTCCAGCTGGAAGCCAGCAATCATCTTGTGGCGGAAGGTATTAAGAGCTGCAAACATCCAGCAGCGACCAGAAGCTTTTTGGTCACTGACCTTATCTTTGGTGAGATCCAGTGAGAAAACAGGTGCATTTTCTACGGCAGCAGTCCGTTTTTCCAAAGAAGTCAAGAGCCCATTATGGCTAATAGCATTTTCCATAGCGGCATATTTAGCATTAGCCTCATAGTCCGCAAAAAGCTTATCTGTAAAATCTTGTTTTAATGAATACATAAATTCCTCTTTGTTCTATAGACTATTATAGACCTTTTAAAAATTCCTGCAAAGAAAAAGTTAAGCGCACCTAACTTTTTCTTTGCAAATCTGATTTTAGGATTCCATAGACAGAAAAATCTTTGACTTCTCCCTTATGAAAGACAGCTTGACGAAAGGTCCCTTCGTAACGCATGCCAGCTTTGGACATAACACGGCCAGAAGCTGGATTAGCTGTTACAAAATCAGCCCTCACACGATTGAAAGCTGCTTCCAGCAAGAGATAGTTCAAAACAACTTTCAAAGCTTCTGTCATCAGCCCCTGACCCCAATAGTCTTTACCTAAAATATAACCGACCTCGCAAGCATTGACGGTCTCATCTAGGTCTACCACACTGATGTCACCAATCACATGATAAGGATTTTCTTTTAGACAGATCGCCCATTTGTAAAAATCCAAGTTTTGGTAATTCTCAGTCCAGCAAGCAATTGATTGTTTGGCCATATCGGGACTCTCGTAAGCATCCCATGTCACATGCAACAGATTATCAGAGCGGGAAGCCCAGTTGTCGTACATAGCTTGATAATCAGATGCTACAAAAGGTCTCAACAAAAGACGTTTCGTTTCGATGGACTGTGTACCTACCTTTTTCATTGCTTTCTCGCTTCCTAGCCGGGGTTAAAAAGATTCACTAGAGCTTTTCACTTCCAAAATTCATCAAAAATCGTAATCGGCAAATGGCGTTTGTGCTGGCCTTTATGCCACCAAGACTCGATAGTTTCTTGAGCTTGAGCGGAAACGGACTTACCTTCGAGATAATCGTCAATTTCATTATAGGTCACGCCCAGAGCGACTTCATCAGCAATTCCAGGTTTTTCTTCTTCCAAGTCAGCCGTCGGCACCTTTTCATAGAGAGCCGGATTCGCTCCTAAGGCGGCCAAAAGCTGCTTGCCTTGACGCTTATTGAGACGATAGAGGGGCACAATATCTGCTCCGCCATCCCCAAACTTGGTAAAAAAGGCTGTGATATTCTCTGCTGCATGGTCGGTCCCAATGACAGCTCCGCTATATGAACCAGCCAAAGCATACTGGGCAATCATGCGGCTACGCGCCTTGATATTGCCCTTGTTAAAATCAGAGACTTTGGCACCCGTTGCCTCCACAGCCTTTGTCATAGCATCAGCAGATTCCTTGATATTGACTGTCAAACTGACATCAGGCTGGATAAAAGCCAGAGCCTTTTGCGCATCATCTTCATCTGCCTGGACACCGTAAGGCAGGCGGACAGCGATAAAGCGATAGCTATCATCTCCTGTCTCTGCCCGCATCTCTTCTACGGCTAGCTGGGCTAAACGACCAGCCAAGGTTGAGTCTTGACCACCAGAAATGCCCAGAACATAACTTTTCAAGAAAGGATGTTTTCTCAGATAGGCCTTGAGAAAGTCCACTGTCTTGCGGATTTCTTCCTCTGGGTCAATGACGGGCTTGACTCCTAGTTGACGGATGATTTCTTCTTGTAGGCTCATTTTTCTGCTCCTGTCTGGTAGGCTTTCTTGCGCATCTGGTCAATCAAGTCCATCTTATCCTGCCAAATATCACGCGCCAAATCGACCGGATAATCTTGTGGATTGAGGACCCGCTTGTACTCGTCCCAGAGTTTGTCAAATTCTCGGCGGGCATAGTCCTGAATCTCAGACAGAGTCGGCAAATCGTAAACGAGCTGGCCTTCTTTATAAATATCCACCAAGAGCGGCACCGCATCAAAATTCTTGACTGTCTTATTGATATAAGTATAAGTCGGATGGAACATCTCCAGCTCTGCCAGATGGGTGACGTCAACTCCATCATAAGTGATGTAGTCGCCCTCAGACTTGCCTTTTTCACGGCTGGTAATCCGCCAAACCTGCTTCTTGCCCGGAGTCGAAACCTTTTCAGCATTGTTGGAGAGCTTGATGGTGTTACGCAAGTGCCCATTCTCATCTTCAATCGCTACAATTTTGTAAACCGCACCCAGAGCTGGCTGATCGTAAGCAGTAATCAGCTTGGTTCCCACACCCCAGACATCAATCTTGGCCTTTTGCATTTTCAAGTTGAGGATGGTATTCTCATCCAAATCATTGGAAGCGTAAATTTTAGCATCTGGGAAGCCCGCTTCATCTAATTGCTGGCGAACTTTTTTAGAAATATAGGCCAAGTCTCCAGAGTCAATCCGCACACCTAGGAAATTAATTTTATCGCCCAATTCACGCGCTACGCGAATGGCCATAGGAACCCCGATCCGAAGTGTATCGTAGGTGTCTACTAAGAACACACAGTCCCGATGAGTGCTTGCATAAGCCTTAAAAGCCTCATAATCATTACCGTAAACCTGCACAAGTGCATGGGCATGCGTTCCCAAAACAGGAATATCAAAGAGCTTCCCTGCCCGAACATTGCTGGTGCCATTGGCTCCGCCAATAACGGCTGCCCGTGTTCCCCAAATCGCTGCATCCATTTCCTGAGCACGACGGGTACCAAACTCCATCAGTGGCTCATCTTCGATCACAGAGCGAATGCGAGCTGCCTTAGTGGCAATCAAGGTTTGGAAATTAACGATATTTAAAATCGCAGTTTCTACCAACTGACATTGTGCCAGCGGGCCTTCTACCTGAACGATCGGCTCATTGGCAAACACCAAATCACCTTCTTGGGCAGAACGAACTGTCAGTTGCATCTTCAAATTACGTAAATAATCTAAAAATGCTCCATTATAACCCAATGACTCTAAATAGTCCAAATCCGTCTGGCTAAATTTCAAATCATTCAGATAGGAAACAATCCTCTCCAAACCTGCGAAAACCGCATAGCCATTATTAAAAGGATTCTTGCGGAAAAAGACCTCAAAAACAGCACGTTTATTATGAATATTTTTATTAAAATAAACCTGCATCATATTGATTTGATATAAATCAGTGTGTAAAGTTAAACTATCATCTGGGTACATGTTCCTTACTCCTCTATCCTTTTATACTGGCTCAAAATCAACATGAAACCTTTCTTTTTAATCGCTTTCTAGTGGCGGTGCAGTCCAGATACTTCCTGACTTATCCTGAAGGCTAAAGACTCAAAGTTCCATAGAAAACTAGGCAAGAGATCAGAAAATCAAAGATTTGTGATTCGTGGTTCCATCCCCGTCACGATGGCTAATTCCAATCGTCCCAAAAGCTCTTTGAGCTTGCAAATAGCTAACGAAGTCAGATACAAGGAAAGCTCAAAACAAGCATCTTTCAAACTAGACAGCATCGGCAATATATCTTGCAACAATGAACTACAACTTTTCAGAAGCTTAGGAATTTTGAACTAGCCTTGTCTTGATGACAAGGGAAAGTATCAAAAAGAATTTGATTGAAAGTTAATTTCAACTCTTCAAAGTCACATTTAAATTTTGAGTATGTATAATTGTATTTATTATAACACAAATGACAAAAAGCATTAGACTAAAAATAGAAAAAGAGCTGAAAAATCAGCTCTATCATTCATTTTGTTTTCTTAATTGGAAACTTGAGTTGGCTATACAGGCCAAACGCAACAATCCAGACGGCAGATCCGATTGCTCCTACAACCGTTGACTCTTGTAAGAAAAGAGTGACAAAGACAAAGGCAAAGAAGAGCATGGTCAAAGGATTGAGAAACTTATAGGCCGGCATGAGATAGCCATCCGCCATAAACTCCGGTGACTTGCGATATTTGAGGTGGGCTAGCATGGTCAGACCATAGATGGCGATGTAGACACCAGATGAGGAAGCCGTAATCAAGGCAAAGGAATCCGATACTCCCGGCAGAATCTTGATAAAGGCCGCAAAGGCAATGACAGCCGCCGAAGTCAAAATAGCATTCTGTGGAACATTTTGTCGAGACAGCTTCCCAGCTCCTATTTTCTTTAGGAAACGATTAGGCGTATCGTGAGCAATCTGATACAAATGGCGCCCAGTTGAGTAAAGAGTCGAATTCAGAGCCGAGGCTGCTGAAGTTAGGACTACGAAGTTAATCAATGCTGCCGCCCACTTGAGGCCAGCCAACTTAAAAACGATAACAAAGGGAGAATCAGCCGTTGCCAGCTCTTTCCAAGGAATAATAGCCATAATGGCAAGGAGAGAGCCTCCGTAAAACAAGATAATCCGCAAAGGAATTTCTTTGATTGCTTTTGGCAGCACCGCTCGCGGATTTTCCGTTTCAGAAGTGGTAATACCGATAAATTCAATAGCCTGATAGGCAAAGAAAACCATCTGGAAAGCCATAATAAAGTTCATAAAGCCATTAGGAAAAAGCTGAAAATCTTGGCTGATATTCCCAAGACTGGCTACTCCGTGCGGTGTTTCAAATCCTGTCAGCATCATAAAAATAGCTGTTGCAATCAAGGCCATAATGGCTACAATCTTTATCATAGCAAACCAAAATTCAACCTCGCCGAAAACTCGAACCGCTATCAGATTGACCAAACTAAGAAGGGCTAGAAAGACGAGCTGAATCAGCCAAGCTGGCCAGTCAGGAAACCAGTACTGCACATACTGGGCAACAGCCGTAATCTCAGCCATTCCAATAAAAATCAGAGAAATCCAGTAGGACCAGCCTGAAAAATAACCCCAGCCAGTTCCCAAATATTTCGTAATAAAGTTAATAAAAGTATGCTGATCAGGGTCGTAATAAAGCATTTCTCCGATAGCCCGCATCATCAGATACATGAACATCCCCGTTAGCATATAAATCAAGATGATGGACGGACCAGTCAGACTAATCGAGCGCCCAGCTCCCAAAAAGAGCCCTGTACCAATGGTCCCAGCTATGGCAATAATCTGAACATGTCGATTCTGCAATCCACGTTTCATCCCATTTTTGGTTTTTGTTTCAAATTTTTTCCTGTCATTTTCAATCATTTGACCTCTCCTTTTCATGTGAACTGACTTATTGTATCACAATTCTGACAATTCTACCAGATATTTTTTATTTTCTACAAATCTCTGCTCTGTGAAAATACAAAAAAGAGCTGGGATAGAAATCCAGCTCTTCATTGTTTTGAACTAGGCCAACATCTAAGATCTCACGGTAATAAACGGTGAACCTTCCGTGTTATCTTCTGGAGCACCACTTTTTACACCAAAAAGATAATCAACTGAGTACCAGCCATTATTATTGGCATTGTAAGGGTCAAACACCTGTGTTTGTCCGTTTTGATAACCTCTCATGACCAACTCATGGGTGACTGGGTAGTTTGCAAAAACACTACTACCAACAGCTGCTAACACATGATGCCCAATCGCCAAAGATTGTTTAACTGCGGCTGATGAGGATAAAATATCCGTTGTCAGTCCCCAGTTCTGAGCCGCTTGGATAATTCCTCGACTTGAAGTTCCGAATAGGCCATTTTTGTTAAAGGAATCTGTATTATGATACAGGAAATCTGCTACAGTTGTCGGTAAAACAGTTTGACCAGTAATGCCAGAGATAGCCATTGCCAAAGTGGTCGGAACACAGCCAGTAGCATTCAAATTATAATTCCCGTAGACTCGGCCAGCCCATCGAGGATCACGTTGGGAATAATACGGCGTACTATAAAGCCCCCTATTGACTGTCGTAGTCGTACCACCAACTCCTACTAAGCTGCCATCATTTTGGGTATAATATAAATGGACAATATATTCACCCGTTGAATATTTATGATTTGAGGCCCGTACCAAGGCTTTATAACTACCATCTGCTTGTTTTTGAGCTTGATACCAAACGATATCATCCTGCCCATTGACACTAGACCAAGTTGGTAAATAAACTGCCTTGACTCCTTTGGGGTTAAATATATTGGACACTACCACTTCAAAAGTACCTAGCCGAGGATTGTTGTTTTGAATGGTAATTTTTCCTATTGGCTTGATATTTTCTGCATCTATATTTGCTGTCGTCTTGGTGCCGCCAACGCCGACCATACGACCATCATTCTGGACATAGTAGAGGTGGATGTTGTATTCACCTGTGGAATACTTGTGGTCGCGTAGATTGACCTGCGCCTTGTAGGTGCCATCGGCTTGCTTAGTCGCTGTGTACCAGATAAGATCGTCCTGACCCTTGGCACTAGACCAAGTCGGAAGTTTCACTTCCTTTATGCCATAGCCATTCTCGACTTCAGAAACCACTACTTCAAAAGTGCCCGTCTGTTGATTGTTGTTCCGGATGGTCAACTTGCCCTTTGGAGCTGCCAGAGAAACTGTCGTCTTGGTGCCGCCCACACCAATCAGCTTGCCGTTATCTCCTACATAATAGAGGTGGACATTGTACTCGCCGGTAGAATACTTATGATCGCTAGCCTTGACCGTCAGTTTGTAAACACCATCAGCCTGACGAACACCCCGATACCAGATAAGATCATCCTGACCCTCGGCACTAGACCAGGTCGGAAGAAGAACCTCACGAACTCCCTCCGGACTGCTCACTCCACTGACTAAAACATCAAAAGTACCTGTTGCAGGATTGTTATTTTTAATCGTCAGGGTTCCCTTTGGTTTGGCGATGGAAACGGTAGTCGTTGTTCCACCGACTCCAATCAGCTGGCCATTATCCTGAATATAGTAAAGGTGGATATGATACTCACCAGTGGACAGCTTATGATTGCGGGCTTGAATGCTGGCTTTGTAAGTGCCATCAGCCTGCTTGGCTGCTGTGTACCAGACCAGATCATCTTGACCTTTGTCGCTGGACCAGGTTGGTAACTTAACCTCCTTGACACCAAAGGGATTGGAAACACCGGAGACAATGACATCAAAGCTACCTGTATCGGGATTGTTGTTTTTAATCGTCAGGGTTCCCTTTGGTTTAGCGATGGAAACGGTGGTCGTTGTTCCACCGACTCCAATCAGCTGGCCATTATCCTGAACATAATAGAGATGGACATGATACTCACCAGTGGACAGCTTATGATTGCGGGCTTGAATACTAGCTTTGTAAGTGCCATCAGCCTGCTTGGTTGCTGTGTACCAGACCAGATCATCTTGACCTTTGTCGCTGGACCAGGTTGGTAGATGCACACTCTTGACTCCAAAAGGACTAGATACTCCAGAAACAATCACATCGAAGCTACCCGTATCGGGATTGTTATTTTTAATCGTCAGGGTTCCCTTTGGTTTGGCGATGGAAACGGTGGTCGTTGTTCCACCGACTCCAATCAGCTGGCCATTATCCTGAACATAATAGAGATGGACATGGTACTCACCAGTGGACAGCTTATGATTGCGGGCTTGAATACTAGCTTTGTAAGTGCCATCAGCCTGCTTGGTTGCTGTGTACCAGACCAGATCATCTTGACCTTTGTCATTAGACCAGGTTGGGAGCTTGACTTCCTTGACACCAAAGGGATTGGAAACACCGGAGACAACGACATCAAAGCTACCTGTATCGGGATTATTGTTCTCGATTTTCAAAGTTCCTTTGGGCTTAGCGGCCAGACTGAACTGGGTGCCACCCACACCGACTAATTGGCCGTCATCTTGGACATAATAAAGATGAACTGTGTAGTCTCCCAGAGAATATTTGTGATCGCGAGCCTGAATGCGAGCCCTGTAAGTGCCATCAGCCTGCTTGGTTGCTGTGTACCAGACCAAATCATCTTGACCTTTATCATTAGACCAGGTTGGGAGCTTAACCTCCTTGACACCATAAGGATTTGAGACTTCTGAGACGACGACATCAAAGCTACCTGTGTCTGGATTATTATTGGTGATATCCAGTTTTCCTTGCGGTTTGCCGATGGTGACAGTTGTTTGGGTACCGCCTACGCCGACCAGCTGATTGTCTGCCAGTAGATAATAAAGGTGGATATTGTACTCGCCTGTGGAATACTTATGGTCACGGGCAGCGACGCTGATCTTATAGCTCCCATCCACTTGTTTTTTAGCATCATACCAGATAATGTCATCCTGCCCATTAACGCTGGACCAAGTGGGCAGGGCTACTTTTTTGATGGGCTTAGGAGCTGAGATATTGGTTACATGTACATCGAAGCTACCAGCATTTGAATCTACATTTGTAATAGTGAGGGTGCCTTGGGGAGTGTCATCTACTGCACGAGGCGCTCTCGTTTCTGCCTCTGAGACTGCTTTTGCTTCTGAGCGAATTTTGCTTTCAATAGTGTTTTCAGCAAGTTTGGAAGCTTCTTCACTTGCTGTTTCATCTTTGTTTTGAGCGGATTTATCTGTTTCAGGATTGATTTTAGGTTCCTCAGCTGTCTCTGAGACTCCTGCAGCTGATTCTTTTTGATCTTCTATAGATGAAGTTGTAATCGCTCTTTCATCTTGACTCGAAGAATTCGCAGATGCAGTAACAGCTTGCTTGCTTTCAGAATCCTGCTCTGAAGAGATTTTTGGCAACTCTGATTGCTTTGATGCATCTGGGTTCGTCACTGCAGCCGACGGCTCAACTTGCTGCCTATCATTTACTGTGTGACTTGCTTCCTCAGCAAATACGCTATTGGCACTTGCTGCTAATAAAATAGCCGTGCTGGCCAGATAAACAAATCCTTTAGTTTTCATATTTCTTTCCGTCCTCATTAATGATTCCTATTTTTATTGTAACATAATATGATAGTTTCGTATCATTTTTATCAGCCTCTATTCAAAAATTGTCCCTATTATTTCATTCGTAAAAAAATATAAAAATGAGGCTGAGACAAAAAGATTTCAATTTTTAAAAATCTTAATTATTAAGCCCTTCAAATCTATAATTAAATGCAAAAAGCGAACAAAGCAGAATTCTGATTACCAGAAAACTAGTTTTGTTCGCTTTTTATATTTGAGGTCGGACTATTGTCCCAGCCTCATCTGCTTTTTAATGCTCTGTGATATACTTATAAACTTCTTGGCCTGCTACTGCTCCATCCCCAACAGCTGTGGTAATTTGACGCAGGTCTTTCTGACGGACATCACCAATGGCATAGATACCGTCAATAGCTGTTTTCATATGCTGATCCGTGACAATCCAGCCAGCTTCATCGCAGATTCCTAGATCTTTGACAAAATCGCTAACTGGATCTAAGCCGACATAAACAAAGACGCCGCCAAAATCTGCCTCACTGCTTTGCCCCGTTTTTACATTTTCAAAAACTACACTGGTTACCTTACGGTCATCCCCTTTGATTTCTTTTACAACTGAATCCCAGATAAAGCTGATTTTTTCATTGGCAAAGGCCCGCTCCTGCAAGAGCTTTTGCGCCCGCAATTGGTCACGGCGGTGAACAATCGTCACAGATTTTGCGAAGCGTGTGAGGAAAATCGCCTCCTCAACGGCAGAATCGCCACCTCCAACCACTAAGAGATCCTCATCACGGAAAAAGGCACCGTCGCAGACCGCACAATAGGAAACGCCGCGACTATTGTATTCTTCCTCTCCAGGGACTCCTAAATGACGGTGATTGGCTCCAGAAGCCAGAATCACTGTCTTAGTTTCAAAGACTTCATCCTCTGTGATGATTCTTTTATATTCACCCTGATCTTCAATCTTTTCAACCTGACCAAAGAGGTGTTCAACACCTAGATTTTCTAAAGGTTCAAACATTTTCTCAGCCAGTTCTGGTCCGCTGATATGGGCATAACCAGGATAATTTTCAATCTCCGCAGTATTATTCATCTGGCCGCCGTAAATACCGCGTTCAAGCAGGGCTACTTTAAGATTACTTCTAGCTGCATAGAGGGCTGCTGTCATTCCTGCGGGACCAGCCCCAATAATCATTGTATCGTACATCGTTTTTCCTTTCTCTTTGTTGTAACTATGATTAGTCTAACAAAGCTCCTGATTTTTTACAAGCAATTAAGCCTTGAAAACAATCAACAGTCCTAAAACTGCAAAAGACAAAACCGGAATCGTCATAATCGCAATCAAGAGAACATCGTAAAGATGACTTTGACGCTCTTTAGCAGTCTTATCCTTGCGGCGAATCATACGCAGGCCGATCCACAAGCCATCAACAATCCCTACAGCAATAGTAGTATAAATAAGACTTTCGATATAGAGAGAAAAAATCTGATTTAACATGTCAACTCCTCAATAATCAATTGCATTCTTAATAGCCTTTAAAAAGACTCTGGTCGAAAACAAACTCAGCTGGTCTAGCCAACTGAGCCTTCACTTTTTCTATTATATCAAATATAAGTCCGTTTGTAACTAGCAAAGAATTCTTTGGTTCTAGCTTCCTTGGGATGATTGATGATCTCCTCTGGACTGCCTGACTCGATAATATGCCCCTTATCCAGAAAAAGCACTCGATCTGCTACCTGGGAAACAAAAGCTATGTCATGGCTGACCAGGATCATGGTTTGTCCTGCTTTAGCAGCGTCGGCAATGGATTTCTCTACCTCACCGACTAACTCTGGGTCAAGGGCTGAGGTCGGCTCATCTAGCAAGAGAACATCTGGCTTCATGGCCAAGGCCCGCGCCAAAGCCACCCGCTGTTTTTGACCTCCTGATAAGTGCTTGGGATAATGATTCTCACGGTCAGACAGGCCAACCTTTGCCAACTCTTCCTTGGCAATTTTAGTCGCTTCTTGGTCAGACAGCTTCTTGACTACCAGCAGACCTTCCTTGACATTTTCCAGAGCTGTCCGACGGGAAAATAAATTAAACTGTTGGAAAACCATGGCCAATTTTCGACGCAGAGTCAAAATTTCATCTGGTGAAATGGTTGAAAAATCCACCTTGAAGTTATCAATTTCAATCCTTCCGCTATCTGGCTGCTCCAAATAATTGAGGCTGCGCAGAAAGGTTGATTTACCAGCACCTGAGGAGCCTATTAGAGCAATGACTTCGCCTTTTTGAATTTCCAAACTCAGATTATCCAAGACCTTTTGGCCAGAAAATTCCTTACTTAACTGTGAAATTTTAATCATCAAATCCTACCTCCTTGCGCTTGCTCCATTTTGTCCAGATTAGCTGGCGCCTTAATATCCATAGCCTTTTCAATCGCACGACCGATTTGCTCAATCACGATATTGACAATCCAGTAAATAATCGAAACGGAAATGAAGCGCTCAAAATAACGATAATCCGAGCCCCCGATAGCCTGAGCCTTGGCAAAGACTTCCACGACACCCGCACTAAAGGCCAGAGAAGTCCCCTTGGTCAATCCTATGAGGGAGTTAATCAGAGTCGGTGTTGCCACAACTGCTGCATTTGGAATGATGACCCGCAGATAGACTTGGCGATTGGTCATTCCCAGACTGCGAGCTGCTTCAATCTCACCCGCATCTACTGAAAGAATAGCTGCCCGAATCGTCTCACTGGCATAGGCCGCTTCATTAAAGGCAAAGGCAATAATTGCAAAGACTGAGGCAGGAATTGCATTGATATTAAAAGCCGTCCCATATTTTTGATTGATGGCTTTCAACAGGAGCGGAATCCCAAAATAAGTCAGCATGAGCTGAACCAAAAGGGGCGTCCCACGGAGGAAGCTCACAAAGAGAGACTGAATAGGATACAGAATTCTTGTGCGGTTAATCTTGACCACTGCGAAAATCATGGCCAAGATGATGCCGAAAAATGCACCACCCAGCGTCAACAAAAGTGTGACAGGCAAGGTTTTCAGAATCGCTGGAATCGCATCAAAGACAGCCCGCAAACTAAATAATTTGCCATCTGGTAGGAGCTGCAGCAGCTCTTCATACCAGTTCGCAGTTAGGATATAAGTTGTAAACATTGTAGTTACTTCCCTTTCTCGATAATGGATTATTCTATCATAATTTCAGTCAGATGCAAACTATTTAGCATCAGGAAATAGCCAATCTCTGAACCTCTGGTAGATAGCTGGAAAATTGCAATAAAATAGACCAGTAATCCTAGTCTATCATAGTTTCACTGGTCTTTAAAATATAATTTTTCTATATCCGCCATAGAAAGAATTTATGACTAAAATGTCTGGCGCTTAGCCTTGCGCTCTGCCCGACCACGTGCACGATTCTCTGCTCGCTTGGTCTTGCGGCGCTTTTCATTGACTGCCCATTGGATTTTCTTCTTATAGCCTGGCTTGATTTTTTTCTTTTTCTTCTTGACCAGACCCAGCATCTCTGTATCCAGTTTTTCTCTAGTCTTCTCCCGATTAGCCCGGCGATCCCGATCATAGGTATCTTGAAATTCGCCATTTTTGATCATCTTAGGAGTAAACTTGATGCCCAGCTTTTCCAACTCACGAATATCGGAGTCGTCACTCGGTTGATAGAGGGTAATGGCTGTGCCGGGAAGACCATTTCGTCCCGTCCGACCAACCCGATGGACAAAGAAAGACAAATCCTGCGGAATAGCATCATTGATGACATGACTGACACCCTCGATATCAATTCCCCGAGCCGCCAAGTCAGTCGCCACGATATATTCAAAGTCCAGATTCTTGACCTGATTCATGATACGCTTGCGCTCGCGTGGCGGAATGTCACCGTGAATCTTAGCCACTTTTAGCCCTTGAGCAGACAGATAGGCCTGCAATTCGTCCGCCCGAGTCTTGGTATTGACAAAAATCATCGCCAGATAAGGCTGGAGGATCTGACTAATCTCATAAATCTGGGCATTCTTATCCCGCCCCTTGGTTGATAGGAGCCAATTATCAATGGTATCGGCGATCACTGTCTTGGTCTTAATCTGCTCCATAATCGGATTAGACAGGTATTTTTTCAAGAAAGGTTGGAGCTTCTGCGGAATGGTAGCCGAGAAAACCAAAAACTGCAATTCTTTGGGCAGACGAGCTGCAATCCGGTCTACCGTCTCCAAAAAGCCCATGTCCAATGTCATGTCGGCCTCGTCCACGACAAAGGTATGAGCCTTGTGGATAGCCAAATCACCTGACTCAACCAAGTCATAAATCCGCCCCGGTGTTCCAATGACGATATGGGGCTGGCTAGACTCTAGCTTGCCGATTTGGCGAGCCTTATCAGTCCCGCCGACATAGTTGGCAATTCGAATTTCTTGCTCCGAAAAGCTAGCCAGCTGACGTGCTGCCTGATAGATCTGGGTTGCCAATTCTCGACTGGGTGCTGTAATAACTGCTCGGACGCTATCAGCCTCCTCATCTAGTTCTTGGAAGATAGGCAGCAAAAAGGTGTGCGTCTTGCCTGATCCTGTCTTGGATTCACCGACCAAGTCTCGGCCAGATAAAACCACCGGAATCAGCTTTTCCTGAACCTCCGTCGCCTCCACAAAGTTCAGGTCCTTGAGGGCTTCCTGAATATAATCTTTAAAGTTAAATTCTGTAAATTTCATTTTTTCCTCTGTTCACTCTTAATCTTATCCATTATACCAAAAAAATATCTTTTCTGCTCAGCTCAGGACGAGAAAAGGCGGGCTTGCGCCCACCTTCACATCACAAATATAGAATTGCCAAAGTTAGCAAGCTACCTAAGAGGCCTACTCCCCAGAAGAAGAAGTCAACCTTCCATTCACTCCAAGGCTGACCATGACCAGAAAAGCCACCCAACTCAAAGTGGTGATGGACCGGGGTCATACGGAAAATCCGCTTGCCGCCCGTCAACTTGAAATAAGTCACCTGCATCATGACAGAAGTTGTCTCAAAAACATAGACGATGCCGATAAGGAGCAAGGTCCACTCTTGGTGCAGAGCAATCGAGATTGCGGCTAGCATACCGCCCAGAGCCAAACTTCCCACATCTCCCATAAAGATCTTGGCTGGCTTATGATTAAAGGTAAAGAAGCCCAGCAAGCCGCCAATCATACTGATGATGACAATCAAAATGTCAAAACGCTTTTGCTCCACAGCAATCACTCCATAGGCTACCAAGCTAATCGCAACGGAGATACTGGCCAAACCGTCAATTCCATCGGTCAAATTCACAGCATTGGAAAAGCCAACCAGCCAAAAGAGGACGAAAAAGATATAGAGGAAGCCCAGATGCACTGGAATAGTAAAAACATTGAGAAAGTCGCCTGCTCCGTGCTGATTGTAAAAGAAGTAGAAGACGACTCCGCCAACCAACTGCAGAAACAGTTTCTGTTTGGGATTGAGCCCCTCATTGATTTTACGGAAGACCTTGAGGAAATCATCCAAAAAACCAACGATTCCATAGAGGACCAAGATAAAAAGAATCATAATCAGGCTGTTGGACAGCTGATGAGCAACCAAAGCTGTTACAAAACTAGCCAAAACCGAAGCAACCAAAAAGACGGTTCCCCCCATCGTCGGCGTTCCAGCCTTAGCCTGATGCTGCTTGACATCCTCATGCATCTGTTGCCCTGATATACGCGCCTTGTGATAAAAACGGATAAAGGCAGGAATCCCAACAATCGTTAGGATAAAGGTTAGAATTCCTGCAATAATTGCTGTTAACATGCTAGTCTCCCAGTGTAATTGTAATTTTTTTCAAATCTTTCAGTGCTGTATTGACTTTCTCGCTCTGCTTGACAACTTTTGAGCCTTCACCTTTAAAAGTGATTTCAAGCCCCTGCCATTCGGCAAATTGCTCAGCATTCTCCTTGGTCCAGCCATACATATCCGGCAAATCTTCAAATTTGTCAGTTAAAATTAAAATCTGTTGATTAGCCTTTAGTTTTTTTCCTTCTTTTACAGACACCTTTTTGATGTCACTGCCTGTGCCTAAAATGATTGGCTGCACCAGATTACGGCGCAGTTCGTCAGCCAAGCCTCCTGGGCTAATTTGGTTTTTCAGCTTCAGTTGCTTGGTCAAACCATCGATAGACGGCATTTTGTAGGTCGTTTCTTTGTCAACTAATTCCAAAGCAGGGCTATCGCCAGCCAGATTCAAACTGTCTTTAAGGGCCACGGCTTCCTCTAAAACAGGGTTGACAACTTCCTGCCAGAAAATAGCCGAAAATTTGACTTCTGGCTGCTGGACAGTGACATACATGATGAAATCTGGATCTTCGGCTGGCGTCATGGCTACAACGGAGTGAATATAATCATTCTCCCCTTCCAAGTAGCCCTTTTCCGATGCAATCTGAGCCGTTCCCGATTTAACAGCAACATTCTGCCCAGAAACCTTGATGACCGGTTCCCCACCAATATTCAGTGTTCCATAATAAGGAACTGTTCCGACCTGGATCATATAATCCCGAGTCGTTTTCGCAGCTTTCTCTGAGACTGGATTTCCAACGATTTCTGGCTGAGATTTACGGGCACTGTCTGTCTTAGAATCATAGATAGCTGAGATAAATTTTGGCTCCAGCATCACACCATTATTTGAAATAGCTGAAAAGGCGCGCAGCATCTGAACCTGAGTCACCCCAATCCCCTGACCGAAAGCACTCATAGCAATGGTTACAGCATTATCATCAGGCAGGGCGCCATATTCCTCATAGCCCATGCCGAAACGGGTCGGTAAGCCAAATTTGAATTTCGACAAATAATCCAACCACTTCTCATTTCCCATGGCTTGCTCAATGCGCGTCATACCGATATTACTAGAGAAGATAAATCCTTGGGCATAGGTCAGGACTTGCCCTGTTGATAGGCCTGAGTTTACATCCCAGTCACGAATGGTTGCATCCGCAATCTTATATTCCGTGTTGTCATAAGTACCATTAGGATTAAAAGTGCCATTATCAATCGCCGAAGCCAGAGTCATCACCTTCATCGTCGAACCTGGCTCATACTGCGTCTGATAAAGGAAACTATTCCAGGTTTTTAAATGCTCTGCGTTCAAACCTTCCTTGGTATCGGCATTGTAAGTTGGGCGCTGGGTCGTGGCTAAAATTTCACCTGTTTTCGCACTGACCAAGGTTGCACTGACATATTTTCCTTTTGCAGTCTCCTGAAAAGCATCCATCCGCGTTTCCAAGTATGTCTGCAACTGGGCAGAAAGTGTGGTGTAGACATCTTTTCCATCTTCTGTTTTAACGGAAACCTGCTCAGATCCTGGGACAATATTTCCATTGCGGTCTTTTTCATAGGTGACAAGGCCATTTTGCCCCGCCAAAATCCGATTGAGCGACTGCTCCAGTCCCGAGGTTCCTTCAAGGGTTTTATTGCCCTCTTTGTCTTCCTGCAACTGGGCCTGCCCGATAAATTGGGATGCAAAAACGCCATTGCTGTAGCTTCGGTTAGGGCTTGTCGTAAAGTCCACTCCCTCAACCCCAGCAGCTTTCAGATCCTCCCGAATTGCACTCATAGTGCTATAGGTAACACCATTACCTTGGGAACCGAAAGAAACCTGCTTTAAGTTTTTTTGAGAAAGCTGCTGCTTGACATAGTCCTTATCCATTTCCAGATATTTGTTAAAAATATCAGCAACCTTATCATACTGCGACTCTTCTACATAAAGGATTTTCCCCGCAGCTGACTTATACTCTTTATCGATGACAGCATAAACATTATAGGTCGTTGCATCTTCCGCAATCGGAACACCATTTCGATCATAAATGGTTCCCCGCTTGGCCGCAACAACTACTGTTTTTTGGTGAACAATCTGGGCTCCCTCCGACAAATCAACGCCAAATTTTTGATCCGTTCCGATAATAATAGCAAAATTAATCAAAAAGATGAAAAAGAGAAAAATCGCCAACACACTCATGCTTTTTCCTACCCGTCGTCGATTGTACTGGGCAGTACGCCGATTTTTCAATGCATATTTCTTTATAGTAATTAACATTTTATTCTTCATTCGTTGTGCTCACTGTTTTACGATTTCCCTTTTGGAGCTTCATATCCTGAGAACTAGCTAGCTGGGAAAGTCTTTCATAGCGTGTCAATTCATTGACTTCCTGCTTGATATCATCAAGCTCAGCCTGCTCCGACTCAATATTAGCATTGACTTCAGTCAAATCACGGTCAACCTGCAGCAGCTTTGTCTGCATAAAAACGATACTAACCGCAAGAATAATCGCTGTTAAAATAATGGAACCATAGAAGGCTTTTTCAACTCGGGAAAATTTTCGAATACGATTTTGAATAGAATGATTTTTTTTATCTGCCATGAAACTTACTCATGTACCTTCCTAGCCACGCGCAGTTTAGCAGAATGAGCGCGATTGTTGGCTTCTAATTCTTCTTTGCTTGGTAAAATCGGCTTGCGGCTTACCAGTTCTAGCTTGGGCTGCAAATCATCTGGTATGAAAGGCAGACCTTTTGGAACATCTACGGTTGAGGCTTCTTTAAAAAGCTGTTTGGTCAGACGATCTTCCAGCGAATGAAAGGTAATCACTGAAATACGACCACCTATAGCCAACAAGTCAATGGCCTGCTGAATCGACTCATCAGCCGCTCCCAGCTCATCATTGACCTCAATCCGAATGGCCTGAAAAATCTGCTTGGCCGGATGACCTTTTTTCTTCAGTTCCTTAGCAGGTTTGGCTGATTTGATAATCTCAGCCAGCTCTGTCGTCGTTTCGATGGGCTTGATTCTCCTCGCCTGCTCAATCTTACGGGCAATCTGCTTGGAAAACTTATCTTCGCCATATTTGAAAAAAATACGAACCAAATCATGATAAGCATATTGATTCACAACTTGGTAAGCTGTCAAAGCAGCATCTTGATTCATCCGCATATCCAAAGGCGCGTCCTGCTTATAAGAAAAACCACGCTCCCGCTCATCCAGCTGCGGACTAGATACGCCCAAGTCGTAACAAATCCCATCGATTTTCTCAACTCCTGCTTCATTCAAACGAGTCTTGAGATTGCGGAAATTATCCTTGATAAAGGTCACCATGCCCCGCTCAATGTAGGGAGCCAGACGTTTTTTGGCATTGTCAATCGCAGCCTGATCTTGGTCAAAAGCATACAAATGCCCCTTTTCCCCCAGCTTGCTCAAGAGATACTCGCTGTGACCAGCTCCGCCCAAAGTCGCATCAACATAGATACCATCTGGCTGAACAGCAAGCTGGTCAATCGTTTCGTGAAGAAGTACTGTGATGTGATGAAATTCTTTTGTCATATCTTATCTATTATACCACACTCAGACCCAAAAAATCATAAAAAGAGAATTGAACACGACAAAGGTATGAAAAAGTCTGCGACCTTAAAACGAGAAAAACTGACTGTTGTTATCATATCTTTTACAAAAAATGAACGGATGGCAGTGACAAACTACTAAGCAAGCACTCATTTTCGCAGTGTTGCATACCGAGTAACCATTACAAAAGGCCTAGAATCAGCGTTTTAAACGCGGTTCTAAGCCTTGCTTTTAATGACTTTCGGTCTTTTCTCTTATGATTCTGGATCATCCAGACTGCGGCCGTGAAGACCTTTCTCACGCTGGATTTGACGCAGCTTTTCAGGCGTTATATCATTGCCAGCCTCGTCGACAATCTTGATGCCTTCAATGTGGTGGCGAACAGAGCGACGGTAGCCTTCGATATACTCTTCACGAAGCTTGGCCTGCTCTACCTTTTCTTCACCAGTCAGACCGACTGTTTTTTTCTTTTTAGCCAGTTCATTAATACGGGCAATTTTTTTAGGATCCATGATTCTACCTCTCTCTTACCTTTTATTTCGTATTAATCTGATTAAACTGCGCCAGCTGTCCCGCTTTAGCCGTTAAAGAAGCTAGGAGAGCTAGGCGGTTGTTACGCACAGCCTCATCTTCTGCCATGACCATGGTATGGTCAAAGAAAGCGTCAATAACTGGGCTGAGGGCAAAGAGTTGATCCAGATTGGCAGCTAAGTCTGCGGTCAGCTCCACTTCTTCAATGGCTGCAGCCAGGTCTTTTTCCTCTTGATTTTCAAAGAGAGCTGGATTGACAGCTGTTTGACCTTGGGCTTTCTCAGCAAGATTAAAGACCCGAGACAGGCTTTCCACTGCTGACTTAAAGTTGTCTTTCTGAGCTTTTTCCGCTAAAAGCGCAGCTGTTTCTACCAAATCACGTACGACAAAGTGAGTGCTTTGAAGAACAGCTGTCACGATATCTTTTGGAATGCTGCGATCCATCATTTTCTCAACACGGGCACGGAAGAAGTCTAGCACGGCCTCTTGATTGTCATAGCTTAGGCTATCAAACTTGAGTTCGTAAAGTCGACCAAGAAGCTGAGCCAAGTCAATGTTCCAGCCAAACTTGTCCAAGATACGCACAACACCCTGAGTCGCACGGCGCAGAGCATACGGGTCATTGGAACCGCTTGGAATCAAGCCAACTGAGAAGAAGGACAGAATGGTATCCAGCTTATCAGCCAGAGCCAAGACCGCACCGACCTTGGTGTCAGGCAATTCGCCATCGGCTGAAGTCGGCATATAGTGCTCCCGAATGGCAGCTGCCACCGCAGCATTCTCACCAGCAAGAAGAGCATATTTCTCACCCATGATACCTTGCAGCTCATCAAATTCCCCAACCATGCCAGTCAGCAAGTCAAACTTATAAATAGCCGCTGCACGAGCCAAGTCGGCTGTCTCATCAACATCCAATCCTGCTTCTTGCGCCAAGAGAGCAGCAATCTTGCCAGTCCGCTCCATGTGCTCTGCCAGAGAGCCAATCTTTTCGTGGAAGGTCACATTGCTCAGCTTTTCAACCAAGTCGGCAATAGCTAGTTTTTGGTCTTCCCGCCAGAAGAATTCCCCATCTTCCAGACGAGCTACCAAGACTTTTTCGTTTCCTTTTATGACATTTTCTAAATGCTCTGCATTTCCGTTGCGAACAGAGATAAAGTGCGGCAAAAGTTTGCCTTCAGCATCGCGCACAACAAAATAACGCTGGTGCTCTTTCATGGAAGTTACCAAGACTTCCTCAGGCACCTCTAAATATTTGGCATCAAAATTACCTAGGAAAGCAGTTGGATATTCTACCAGATTCAGGACTTCATTGAGCAAGTCTTCGTCAATCTCGATAGAAACCCCGTGCTCCTCTTCAAGTGCTCGAATCTGCTCGACAATCATATCTCCCCGCTCAAGAGGACTGGCAATGACAAACTGAGCCCGCAAGTCATCTTCATAGGAATTCGCTGAAGCAATCTGCGTTTCTTGCCCCAAAAAGCGATGTCCACGACTAGTGCGGCCGCTCTTGATGTCCAAGAAATCCAAGTCAAAGACCTGCTCATCTAAGAGTACAGTCAAGGTGTGGACCGGGCGGATATATTCAAAGGTGTTGTTGGCCCAGTGCATGCTGACAGGGAAAGTCAAAGCTTGCAGAACTTCCGTCACTGCTGGGATGATTTCCTCTACCGGGCGACCGACTTCTTCCTTGGTCACATAGACATATTCTTCGCCCTTGATTTCACGGAAAGTGATGTCCTCAACCGTCAAGCCCTTGCCACGGACAAAACCTTCGGCAGCCTTGGTAAAGTTCCCATCTGCATCCAGTGCGATTTTCTTAGAAGGGCCTTTGAAATCTTCGGTCAAATCAGACTGCTTGTCCGCCAAGCCAACCACGCGCACCGCCAGACGACGCGGTGTTGAGAACATTTCAATTTTCTCAAAGGTCAGACGATGGTCTGTCAGGAAGACCCCCATCTTATCGCGCAGCTGCTTCATGCTCGGTGTCACGACATAGGCTGGCATTTCCTCCAAGCCTAATTCAACTAATAAATTTTTTACCATGATTATTCTCCCTCCTCTGCCAAGAGTTTCTCGCGCGTCTCTGCATCCAAAAGCGGATAGCCCAGACGCTTGCGCTCAGCCACAAAGGTCTTGGCCACGACACGCGCCAGATTACGAATACGAGCGATATAACCAGCCCGCTCTGTCACAGATACAGCTCCGCGTGCATCCAAGAGGTTAAAGGTATGCGAGCATTTGAGAACGTAGTCGTAGGCCGGGTGCACCAGATGCTCGTCCAGGCAACGCTTAGCTTCCGCTTCAAACCTCTCAAAATTCTCCAAAAGCAAGTCTTGGTCGCTGACCTCAAAGCTATACTTGGAATGCTCATACTCAGGATGAATGAAAATTTCGCCGTACTTGACGCCATCAGCCCACTCAATATCATAGACAGAGTCCACTTCTTGGATATATGAAGCCAGACGCTCCAGACCATAAGTCACCTCAGCAGTCACCGGCTGAGTTGGCAGACCTCCGACCTGCTGGAAGTATGTGAACTGAGTGATTTCCATCCCATCCAGCCAGACTTCCCAGCCCAAACCAGCCGAGCCAGTTGACGGATTTTCCCAGTTATCCTCGACAAAGCGGATATCATGCTCCAGCGGATTGATGCCCAAAAGCTCCAAAGACTGCAAGTAAAGTTCTTGGATATTGCTTGGAGATGGCTTCATAACCACCTGAAATTGATGGTGCTGGTAAAGACGGTTAGGATTTTCCCCGTAACGTCCATCCGCCGGCCGACGAGACGGCTCTACATAAGCAGCATTCCAAGGCTCTGGCCCAATAGCCCGCAGGAAGGTATAGGGACTCATGGTTCCCGCACCCTTTTCATTATCATAAGCCTGCATGAGCATACAGCCCTGGTCATTCCAGAACTGCTGTAAAGTCAAGATAATTTCTTGAAAAGTCAATTTTTTAGACATTTTTTACTCCTTTAGTTTCTTGAAATTCTTGCGAAGCGTTCAAAAGGGAACGATTATTTCCCTTTTGAAAAGCTAGTACATCGCCTAGACAAACCGCCCCATAGCGGTTGTCGTCAGTCAATCGAACCCTTAGGTTCGCAATTGACTTTGGCGAGGTGAAACGTTAACTTTTTAGACATTTGTTACTCCTTTAGTTTATTTCATTTCTAGCGCTAGACCTGTCCTCTGTTCCGTTTGAACAAGCAAAAGAACCACATCAGACACACCTAGGCTATTTCAACCTAGGGGCGTCAAAACGCGGTTCCACCCTAATTTATTACTTCATTCTATTTGTAAATTCTAACCGAAAGCGCCATCTGCACTGCTTCCCTATCCGGCTCCCACCAACCCGGACTCGCTAGAAAGTAGACAATGAGAATTCTTTCTAGGCATTATTGTAACAAAAAAGATTGCTTTTGTAAAATGCTTTTCTGATGATTGGTGAAAAATTCCTCTGAAAGTAGTAGGACACTGTAAAAATATAATTCTTTACAGGATTTATATTTAACTTAACTAGTAGCTATTTTATAAAACATGTTAATCTTTGATTAAAACACCTTCATTCTAAGAATATAAATCTTTCAGTTTTTACCTCCCCGGTAAACTCCATTTCAAAAAGGCATCCTTCATGCCATTTGCATCATCACTTTTCACAAAAACCACTTTTCTTTGGCCTGTCAGCTCTACCAATTTTTCTTTTCCCAGAATGATTGCTAGGTTCTTAACGATAGAGCGTTTAGCTGCCTCATCAAAATAAGTAAAAATAAATCGATAAGGATACTCACCAAGCGCTGCTAATTCAAAGCATTTTTGAAAAATTTCTTTATCTAAAGGATCTACTGAATGACCAAAAATAACAATGTTTTTCGAAGCTGGAACTCTAGTCGGAACAGCACGCCCTACAACAGAAGTATTTTTTCCAGTATAATTTCTCTTAACTTGAATTGTCAAATTAAGTGCACAATTTTGCCATAAAATACTTCATAAGGAGTTTTCCAGTTGAGACACTTTCGTGGTCTATTATTTAGTTTATCCTCCCACAGCTGAATGGTGTGCTCGTCAATGAATGTTAAGTCGCTCCCTTTGGGAAAATATTCTCGTAGTAATCCATTGGTATTCTCATTTGTTCCTCGTTGCCAAGGCGCATGAGGGTCTGGGAAATAGACCTCTACCTTTAATTTGTCCGTCAAGTCTTGATGATTCGTGAATTCTTTTCCTCTATCGGGAGTGACGGTTTCTTTCGGTAAGGGCTCCAACATTTGTACCATAGCCTCTATGACCAGTTTGCTTTTCTTGACCGCTACCTTCTTGATTTTAAGAAAACGAGAATAGCGATCGGTTAGAGTAACTAGACAAGCTTTTCCAGTTTTCCCTGCAACCGTATCTGCTTCCCAATCACCAATCCTAGCTCGCTTGTTTGCTTCTTCGGGTCTTTCGTGAATGGTATGAGAAATAGGAAATTTCCCTCTGTTTTCAACATGACCTTTCGTATGACGTGTTTTCCCACGATGACGGAGTTTGCGAATCACACCACGAGCACCATGTGACAGCTTGTCGTCAAAGTGACCGCGATAGATGGCTCTATAAATCGTTTGATAACTAATAACAGATTTCCCATACTCTAGGCATAACCGGCCTTCTATTTCTTCAGGAGACCATTGGCAATCGAGAAAAAGGTGCTTGACTATTTTACTTAGATTCGAGTCTAGATCCAGCTTTCTCTTTCGTCCACAATGTGATTTTGCCAGTTGATAAGATGCTTGTGCTTTGTTGGGAGAGTAGCTGTTTTCTTTCGTATGACGTTTCCATTCCCGACTAATGCTGGAAGGATGACGATGAAGTAATTTTCCGATTTGAGAAAAATTTAGACCTTGCGTACGGTAAATCAGAATACTTTCCCGCTCATCTATGGTAAAATGGTGATAGCTCATAAGATTTCCTTTCGTAACTAGTTGGTTCAATTCTATTTTACTAGAAAATCTTATGAGTTTTATTGTGCACTTATATTGTATATTCAAGAATAAAAAATTCTTCAAATGTATTTCCTGTTTCTTTGACAACTCTTTGATAATATTTCTGGTAAGGAATCAAATCACTGTTGACATCATTCTCTTTATCTTCAATTCCAAATACCATGGTATTGATTCGGCTGAAAGTTCTATCTAAATCAATTCGACCATGTATGAAATGAGTTCTTTCTTCAACAGTTTCAAATAGATACCCTGAGGTATTGGTATAATTAAAGTTTAAAACATAAGAACTTAATAAATTAGGTATTGCATCCAATGCTGTTGGACTTGCTTTAATCCCTCGAACTTCAAAATCTAAATAATCTAAATATGACAGATAGATTTCTAGCAGTTCTGTTAAGAAATCAAGCTGTCTAATAAATTCGTTATTTAAATATTCCAGTGCAACATCTCTCTCCAAAGAACTCCAGCCTTTTTCATAGAATAGGAAGGAAAATGTATCCGCAACATATGATTTTGAACTGCAATTACTACTTCTTCGCCATCTAAGCTTCCAGTTTTCTATAAATCTAGGTAAAGGTTCATTAGTGGTACTATATAACAAATCACTATTTTCTTTAAATTGCATTATCGCATCTGCAAGTTGCGAAATTATAATTTCAAGATTGGACCAGTTTTCCCCGATAGTTTCTTTGTTCTCATTAATAAATCTCAAATATAAATTATTTTTGTATTTCTCAATACTAATATTTTTAGCTTTTAGAAACTCCAGTAATTTCTCATCTGGATTAGAAAATAATTGTTTTTCAAACTCTATAAAATCCGTATACTTCGTTTTCCGCCCCATCGCAATATCAAAACCGTTACCCAAGATTAAAATAGTTTCTGAAAGGAAAGTACTATTTACCATAAAATTTCTCCTCTATATTATAGACAATTACTAAAATTATACCACGAAACCAGCAAAAACCCCCTAGATTCCGATTCTAAGGGATGATGCTTTATTCTGTTTTTTCTCTTGTCTCTTCCGTTTTTGTTTTCTTATTTGTGCCGACTAGACGTCGCTTGCTGTCTCGGATGGTATTGAGATCTTTGAGGAGTTTGGTCAAGTGGGTTTTCTCCGGATAGGCTTCTGCGGAGGCTGCGGTATAGCGCATAAAGAGGTCGTAAGAGCGGGAGAGTTGCATGCGCAGCTGCTTCGTTTTACCGACTTCTTTGCTTGACTTGGCTGCGCGTGCTAAGGCTTCTACTTTATCATATTCTTCTTGAGCAGCCGTTACAGCAGTAAGCATAGGTAAGAGTCCCAGAGTAGTCACTGCTGTCTGAAAAGGTTCTTCCTTTAGGGTTTTGAGGAGACTCTTAATCTCAGCAGTGGCGACATCATTGGTATGCTTGGGGATGTCCTTATACTTGGTAAAGACTGGGGATAGACTTTCGTGTGCTGCCTTAAGATTAGCATCCTTAATCTTAGCAAAGCCCCTGTGCAGGGTGAAAAGACCAACCAGAGCACTGTCACGCTCCTTATCGACTTCCGCTAGACTCATGGATTGCTTAGTCTCCACATTAGCTAGCTGAGCTTGGAACTGCTCTAGCTTGCTATCAAAGCTCTCAAGGTGCTTCGTATACATATCCTCGTTCTTATGGGACTTGGTAAAATTCGTGAGAATCATATGAGAGTCTGCCATCAAGCTTTCAAACTCACGATGAGTAAAATTACTATAAGCTAGAGGACGAATGGTGTAGGTAGTTGTCATAATGAATCCTTTCCAAAATCGAATAGTTATCTATATAGTTACAGTTAGCGGAGAAATAAGAATCAGTCTTCAAACAAGCTGAGTTCAAAAGGACGGTGCGGATTGAAAGAAGTTTTTTTGTGTTCCTTGTCCTGCTGGATAATTCTTTCCTTAGGGTTGAGAGGATCTGACCAATCAAACTTGAGAGCTAAGATTTGCCCAAGGATAAAAACTAGCAATAAGACTAGCAAAAGATTGAACCATGAAAAATAGGTGTCTTCTGATTTTTTAGCGATGCTCATCTTCATTATCTCCTTTAACTTGATAATGTCAGTATAGCATGCCGATAAAATATTTTGTGAAAGCCGTCCTGAAATGTCATTTTTTAGGCCTGAAAGAGCATTTTTTCTAAAAAATCTTTGCTTTATAAAGTATATTTCCACCTTTTTAAAAGAAAAAGAGACAAATAGCCTCCCATCTGACTGACCTTTGGTTATCATTCTAGGTCAACTGAGGGACTATTTGTCTGTAAAAAATGAGTGATTGAGGTGTTCGATGCCTAGATTGCTAAAAAACTTTTGTAAACCATATCTTACGATGCCTAGAATACATATAAACTTTGGTAAATAGTCGCATTCGAAACCTCTACTACCTCGAAACTTTAGTAAATGGTACCGTTCGACTCATCGATTGCTTTGAAATTTTAGCAAACAGCACCAATCGAAGTCTAGATCGCCTTTCTTTTCCTCTACCTTTTCACTTTCAAGAGTTCAAACACTTTACAGAATAGTTGCAGATAATCTCCAGCCAACCAGTGGAGCTCCAAGACTGCATGGTGCTGATCTGAAACTACGACAATCTCACTGGCATAGCTAAAAAATGCGAGTTAAGTAATCGACCGACAAGCTTTCACTATCTGAACTTTGACAAAAGGACACTTTTATCAAAAATCCTTATTATCCGGATCTGGCGCCCCAGCTTCGACAGGTATGCTTTTAAGAAGTTCCATGTCAGCAGCATCTAGCTCAATGTCAAAGCAATCTAGATTACTGGCGATTCGGCTCGGAGTGACTGACTTAGGCAGGGGCAGAAAGCCCTCTTGCAAACTCCAAGCCAGAGCGACTTGGGCAATAGTCTTGCCATACTTGTCTGCGACAGCCTGCACTGCTGGATTTTGGAAAAGCTCTCCCTGACCAAAAGGTCCCCAAGCTTCTAGCAAAATACCACGCTCACGGCAGAAGTCCACCGCTTCTGTCTGATAGACGCCTGGTGCTAGGCGGATTTGATTGACAGCCGGAGTGATGCGCGCTGTCTCAAGCAGAGCCTCTAGGTGATGGGGCAGGAAATTGCTGATGCCGATAGCCCGAATCTTGCCCGCCTCATAGAGGTCTTCCATGGCCCGCCATACTTCTGCATTGCGTTTTTTCCAAGCACCATCTTCTCGCAAAGGTTTTGGATTGGGCCAGTGGATAAGATAGAGATCCAGATAGTCCAAGCCCAGCCTTTCCATAGAACGGGCAAAAGCTGCCTGAGCTTCTTCATAAGTATGATTGCTATTCCAGAGCTTGGTGGTAATAAAAAGATCCTCACGCGCAATGCCACTGTCTTTAATGGCTCGGCCAACGCTTTCTTCATTCTTATAGACCGCTGCCGTATCAATGTGCCGGTAGCCTGCCTTGAGAGCGGCCAGCACTGCCTGATAGGCTTCCTCACCATCCTGAGCCTTCCAAGTGCCAAAGCCCAGGACTGGAATTTTCACACCATTGTTTAAGAGATAGTCTTTCATCTCATGCCTCCTTGATTTTTATCTATGCACAGTTCAGCATTCTTTTATCCGGCAGAAGCTTCCTCGCCAATGCCAAGAAAGCTCATTTCCCTTTTTTCTTTTTAGGAAATTTTGGTTTGAAAATATTTTCTTTCGTTGGTGCCATGCCTTTACTGAAAAAGCTGTAGCTGATAAAGGCCAAGCCGATAAAGGTCATTAAAAAACGTTTCAAAACAAGCCCGAAAAGAAGGAAAAAAACTCCCATTACCAGAAATTTTACGTCAATCTTTTTCATATCCTACCCCCGTCTAATCATATAATCATATTATATCACGCCCCTACCAGCAATTCAAACTTCTCTCATCGCACATTTCACATCTTCTGGCTGATTAGACTACTGAAGAAAGTAGCTTGCAGCTCTTAATCTAACCTCAAAAACTAAGCAAATTCTTCAAGGAAAAATGGGAGCTCCGTTCAGAAACAGCTCTTTTGAAGCAGATATAAGGAGCGACCTAGGATTGAGCTTTGAAAGTTTGCCAAAGCCAACAAAAAGGATAGGCCATTAACCTATCCTTTCTGAAAAATATAAGGAGACTTTTTAAAACGAATGGTTTACTATTTTATACTGTAAAACGTTTTTCACCATCCAGATAAGTGGCAACCAGCTCTAAATCCTTGTCCAGAACGATAAAGTCAGCATCGTAGCCTTCCTTGATCTGGCCGCAGACATCATCAATGTGTACGGATTTTGCTGGGATGAGACTAGCCATCATGACTGCTTGGTGAGGGTTAGCAATGCCCCACTCAACCACATTTTTCAGGCCGTCTTTGAGCTGCAGGATTGATCCTGCTAAGTTGCCGGTAGATTTGAGGCGGGCCGTACCATTGGCTACGACTACTGGAAATTCTCCCAGCATGTAGTCGCCGTCGTCCAGACCTCCTGCAGTCATACAGTCAGTGATGAGAGCCACATGTTCATGGCCTTTTTGCTTGAGCAAAATATCACAGGCTTTGGGATCCACATGGTGACCATCACAAATCAGCTCTGCGTAAGTATGGGGTAACTCATACATAGCCCCAACCATACCCAGCTCGCGGTGGGTCAAGCCCCGCATGCCATTGTAAGCATGCACCCAAACACTGGCTCCCGCTTCTACTGCTGTCTTGGCTTCATCATAAGTCGCATTGGAGTGCCCCAGCGCCACTGTCACACCTTCATCAGTGATGGTGCGGACAAATTCCTCCACGCCAGCACGTTCTGGAGCGAGAGCAATCTTATTGAGTAGGCCGTTGGATGCCTTTTGCCAAGCACGAAATTCATCCATGCGCGGATCTTTCATATAGGCTGGATTTTGGGCCCCCTTGTACTTTTCGGTAAAGTAAGGCCCTTCAAAATAGAGACCGCGAATCTTGGCACCGCTAGCTTCTTGATAGCGGGCACCGATATTTTCCGTCACAGCCAAGAGCTGTTCATAGGAAGAGGTCAGCGTAGTCGGCAGAAAACTGGTAACCCCTGTCGTCAAAAGCCCTTCACTCATGGTGTGGAGGGTACCTTCGATGTTATTGTCCATGACATCGACCCCACCAAAACCATGGATATGGGTATCCACCAGACCCGGTGCGACAGAGTAGCCTGTGTAATCAATCACTTCCGCATCAGCAGGCACTTCTTGCACCAATTTCCCAAATTTTCCATCGATCAATTCCAAAAATCCACCCTTACGAATCCCTTGAGGATAGAAAAATTGATCTGCTTTAATATATTTAGGCATCTGACTGCCTCCTCTTGTTCAATTTTTTATTGACTCTATTATAACGCTTTCTGTTTTATTTGTAAATGGTCTATACCTGTTTTTTGAAAAAAATTATTATATTATTTGAACAAACAAAAAAGCAGGAAACCTGCTTTTTAAAATTCTTAAATCTGCTCGATTTGGACTTTTTCTGCCAAATTCATGGCATGGTCAGCAACCCTAGTATAGTGCGAAATAATTTCGATAAAGTTGACACCAGCCTGAGGCGTACATTTTCCTCTATTTAGACGAGAAATATGCGTCTTGCGCAGCTTGCGCTCTAGCTTATCAATCGCTTCATGTTTCGCTGTCAAATTATTCGCCAACTCAACATCATTTGTTTCCACTGAAGTTAAAGCTTCTTTGATAAACTCTAAAGTCATGTGATAAATTTTTTCTAGTTCTTCCAAGGCGGCTGGTGAGAAGGTAACCTTCTTGCGAAGCAGGTAGTCTGTCAGATTTATCAAAGCCTCTGAGTGATCCCCAATTCGCTCCAAATCTCGGCTAGAGTCTAAAATATTGGTCAGAATCTCACTTTCCTTTTGACTGAGCTGCTCACCAGAAAGTGCAATCAGATAACGAGTCAGTTCATCATCAATCGCATTGATGGCTTCCTCCGTCTTATGCCCCTTTTCAGCAGCTTTTTCTTCATGGTTAATGATATAATCATAGGCCAGTTCAAAAGATTTAAAAGCATAACCACCCATGTGAAGCAGTTCCTTTTTGGCATTTCCCAAAGCCAGAGATGGTGCCTGATGAATCAAAATCTTGTCCAGATAAAGAGGTTCGTATTTGACTGTTTCATCCTCACCCGCAATCAGCTTCGTAACCACGTAGGCTAGAACACCGATAAAGGGAAATTGGACGATGGTATTGGTGATATTAAAGGTCCCGTGGGCAAAGGCAATGGTCATTTCCGGTGACAGATGCAGCGCTGTCTCAAACCACTGAATCAGAGCCGTAAACGGCACGAGAAAAATCAAGCAGATAACTGTTCCAATGACATTAAAGGCCACATGGGCACCAGCTACGCGTTTGGCTGCGATATTGGCTCCTAAGGAAGCGATAATCGCTGTAATCGTAGTTCCGATATTGTCACCAAACAGCACTGGCAAGGCTCCTTGCAGGTCAATGAGATTGCTGGCATAAAGATTCTGCAGAATCCCAATGGTCGCTGAGGAAGCCTGAATGAGGAGGGTTAGCCCCGTCCCGACAAAGACACCCAAAATCGGATTTTTACTAAGCTGGACCATATAATCCCGAAAGACCTGCAGGTCCTTGAGGGGCTCCATGGCTCCGCTCATCAGATTGAGGGCAAAAAAGATACCGCCGACACCAAAGAGGATTCGGCCGACATTATTAACCGAGCGATTTTTGGTAAAAAAGAGGCAAACCGCGCCGACAAAGAGCAAAGGCAAAGCGTAATCACCCAGCTTAAAACCGATGATGAAGGAGGTCACAGTCGTCCCGATATTGGCCCCCATGACAATACCGATGGCCTGACGCAAGGTCAAAAGCCCCGCACTAACTAGACCGACTGTAATGACCGTCACACCTGAACTGGACTGAATCAGGGCAGTCATGCCGATACCAACCAGGACACCTAAAAAAGGATTGCTGGTGTACTTGTCGATGAAGTAGCGCAATCGGTCTCCCGCCGCCTGCTGCAGCCCATCTCCCATCATGCGGATACTGTATAGAAACAGCCCCAAGCCTCCCAAGAAGCTAAATATAATTTCTTGCCAATTAATGGACATTTCTTTTCCTCCGAAAAATAAATATCGAATATTCTCCTTTTTCTATTGTAAAGGATATTAATTAAAGTAACAAGCTTTTTTTTAAAAAAAAATATTATCTTTTTTGTTTATGTTCTTTATTCATTTTTCATAAGGCCTATTTTTCTGGAAATCAAAAGCAAAAAACCCAGCTAGTTTCAGCTGAGTTCCTGCTTATTTTTTCTCTAGATTGCGCAACATCTGATCAATCTTGTTGCCATACTCAATAGATTCATCTTTAATAAAGGTCAAATCTGGAATCTTATACATTTTAAGATTGTGCCCCAGCTCTCGCTTGATGGTACCAGTCGCCTTTTCCAGACCAAGCTGGGCTTTCTGATTGTCAGAAGCCAAGTCACTCATAATCGTGTAGTAGACCTTGGCCATGGACAAGTCACCCAACATTTGGACATCGGTGATGGTCACCCCCTGAACCCGTGGATCACGAACCTTTTTCTGCAAAATCTCATTGACTTCGCGCTTAATTTCCATTCCCACACGGTCTGCACGAAAATTATTTGCCATAGGATTTCCTTTCTAATTTTTTCTTCTGCAATATAAGCTAGGCCTAGCCTAGCTTATATTTTTAGTTTCAGTTGGATTGAGTTTGTTTCGAACTCTTTGCGAAAAGATGGATTTGCCTGAGGCTGGGACAAAAGTCCTAGCCTCTCAATTGTTTTTGGATTGTCGAGCAAGACGCAGTGGTTGAGTGGGCTCTACTACGCTGATTTCATCAGCTTTTACAGCCCTACTCAACTGTGCGGAGGTGGGACGACGAAATCGAATTCTAACGAATTACCGATTTCTGTCCCACTCTCTTATCGCATTCCTGATTTTCGCTGGAAGTTTTTTATTTTTTAATCTCTTCCATGATGTAAGCTTCAATCGTGTCATCTACTTGGATGTCATTGTAACCGTCAATCATGAGTCCACCTTCACGGCCATTGGTGATTTCCTTAACGTCATCCTTAAAGTGCTTGAGGCTGGCTAGAGCACCATCATAAATTACGACACCGTCACGGATAACACGGACCTTGGAATCACGGGTAACTTTACCATTGATAACCATAAATCCACCGATAGTTCCGACCTTGGAAACCTTGAAGGTTTCGCGGATAAGGGCTTCCCCGATGATTTTTTCTTCATACTCTGGATCCAGCATTCCCTTCATGGCATCTTCCATTTCCTCGATAACCTTGTAGATAATGCTGTGGAGACGGATTTCTACATCGTCAGCTTCCGCCTGCTGGCGCGCTTGAGAAGTTGGACGGACGTTAAAACCAATAATCAGGGCATTTGAAGCTGCTGCCAGCGTTACATCGGATTCATTGATAGCACCAACTGCTGAGTGGACGATAGTAATCTTGACACCTTCCACTTCAATCTTCTGTAGTGAAGCAGCCAAGGCTTCCACAGAACCTTGTACATCAGCCTTGATGATAACATTGACAGACTTGACTTCACCAGCTTTAAGGGTATCAAAGAGATTTTCCAGACTGACACGGTGAGTAGCTTGACGTTGTTTGAGAAGGGCACGTTTCGCACGTTCTTCACCGGCTGCACGCGCAGCTTTTTCATCTTCATAGACCGCAAAGTGGTCACCAGCCATCGGAGTTTCATTGAGACCAGTGATGGAAACTGGGGTAGATGGACCAGCCACCTTAACGCGACGGCCTAGATCATTAGTCATAGCACGGACACGTCCGAAGGTATTTCCGACAACGATTGGATCCTGCACATTCAGTGTACCTTGTTGGACAAGCAAGGTTGCAACCGCACCTTTTCCTTTATCCAGACGGGCTTCGATGACTGTACCAATCGCTCGAACAGTCGGATCGGCCTTAAGCTCTTGGATTTCAGCAACCAAGAGGACTGTTTCCAAAAGTTCATCGATATTTTGGTTGAATTTTGCTGAGATTTCGACAAATTCAGACTCACCGCCCCAAGCAGTCGATATGACACCATGCTCAGCCAATTCACCAATTACGCGCTCAGGATTTGCACCTGGCTTATCAATCTTGTTGATAGCTACGATAATTGGCACATTAGCCGCTTTGGAGTGGTTGATGGCTTCGATAGTCTGAGGCATCACACCATCATCAGCTGCTACGACCAAGATGGTAATGTCTGTCACAGACGCACCACGGGCCCGCATTGATGTAAAGGCCGCGTGTCCTGGTGTATCCAAGAAGGTAATCTTCTTGCCGTTTTCCTCAATCTGGTAAGCACCGATATGCTGGGTGATCCCACCCGCTTCACCTGTCGCTACCCGAGAGTTACGCAAGGTATCCAAGAGGGTCGTTTTACCATGGTCAACGTGTCCCATGATGGTCACAACCGGTGGACGTTCTACCAATTCATCCGGATTGATATAGCCTTCTTCCACGAAGAAACGCTCGATATCGGCAGTATCGACTTCAATCTTCTTCTTAGCTTCGATACCGTAGTCTACCATGAGGAGCTCGATAGTATCGCCGTCAAGAGATTGGTTTTGCGTTGCCATCACACCCATCATAAAGAGCTTCTTGACAATTTCAGCTGGCTCGCGCTTGATCCGTTTTGCGATTTCTGCAACGGTCATGCCATCTGTATATTCAAATTCGGTCGGCAACTCATGGAACTTACGTTCTGTAACAGGTTTTGGAGCCTGATTGTGGTTGCCCTTTCCGCGTTTATTCTTTTTGTTATTATTCCAGTTACTGTTTCTTTGATTTCTCACTTGATTTTGACTGCTTCGATTCTTTTGTTGTTTTCTTGGACCATCTTCTTCGCGTTCGAATTCATCACGCTTCTTATCTGGTCGGGCTTGTTTTTTGCGACGAGTATCTACTGCAACTGGTGCTGCAGTGGGAGCTGCAGTTGGTGCAGGTTCGGCCGGAGCAGATTTGACCGTTTCGACAACAGGTACTTCTGCTTGAACTGGCTCTTTCCGCCTATTCTGACGTTCTTGTGCTTCTCTGGCTGCCTGAGCTTGCTTGAAGCGCTCCTCGCTAGAACGCGCGTACTCCGCATTTTGCTCTGCTTTCAGAGCCGCTGCTCGCGCTTTAAAATCAATTTTAGGACCTTGATTCAACTGTGGACGATTATTTTGACCACCTCGATTACGATCCTGACCGCGGTTGTCACGACGGTCATTGCGAGCTTCATTACGACGATCTTGACGGCCGTTATTGGTGTTGCGGTCAGGACGACCTTGGTTGCGATCGCGATTGCCGCGCTCCTTCTTATCACCACTTTGTGGTTTGCGATTATTTTGCTGCTTGCGGCGCTCTGCCTGTTCCTTGGCCCTAGCTTCCCGCTCTGCCTTAAAGTTACGACTTTGCGGCCGAACTGAAACAGGTTTCGCCGGAGCTGCTGTGGCTGGAGTATCTGCCACTTTGGGCTTTTCTGGCTTAACAGCCGTAGAATCTTCCTTTTTGGCTGGAGCAGACTCTTTTTGAGGTGCTTTCTCCGGTACTGGCTGGGCAACAGGCACTTTTTCTGGCGCTGGCTTAGAGGCACCAAAGCTATCCCTGATGCGTTGACCCGCTTCTGCTTCTACGCTGGAAGAGTGACTTTTGACTTCCAAGCCCAGTTCCTTAGCACGAGCTACCACCTCTTTGCTTTCCTTTCCCAGTTCTTTTGCGATTTCGTACAATCTAACTTTAGACAATTCTTGTCCTCCTCTTCTATTGCATAAGAGACCTCATTTTCTTTGTAAAACCAGCATCTGTGACGGCAGCCACTTTTCGGGCCTTGCCAATCGCAGAGCTTAATTCCAGTGTTGAAAACACGGTTGACACTTCTATCTTGTAATAATGGCTTTTATCAGTAATCTTTTTCGTTAGATTTGGTCCAGCATCCTCAGCTAGAAAGACCAGATGGACTTTGCCTTCTTGGATGGCTTTGATGACCAATTCTTCCCCTGAAATGATACGGCCAGCCCGCTGGGCTAGCCCCAGCAAGTTTGCTAGTTTTTCTTTATTCAAGACCCAACTCTCTTCTCTTGACCTTGTGATCGACATAGGCAATCAGCTCGTCGTAGAAACTCTCTTCTACTTCCATGCTGAAACTGCGGTTGAAAACTCGCTTTTTCTTAGCCAGATGGGCTTCCTCATTATCTAGCTTAATATAAGCTCCTCGCCCATTAGCCTTGCCTGTCGGATCAATGAATACCTGACCTTCTTTATTCTTGACAATGCGCAATAAATCACGCTTGTCAATCACTTCATTTGACACAACTGATTTTCTTAAAGGGATTTTTCTTGTTTTTGCCATATCTGCCTCCCTTATTCTGCGGCTACTGCTTCACTTTCTTCCAGTTCTGCTTCAGCCAAAACTTCCTCAGTTGAGACTTCTTCTGCTGCAAAAGCTTCCGCATCTTGAGCAAAGCCTCCGAGTTCATTGGCTGCTTCCATTTCTTCAAACTCACTGGCTGACTTGATGTCAATCCTAAAGCCAGTCAAATGAGCTGCCAGACGGACATTCTGACCGCGGCGGCCGATAGCCAGAGAAAGTTTATTATCCGGTACCACAACCAAAGCTCGCTTATTATCTTCAGCATGGAAGATAACTTGGTCCACTTCTGCTGGTGCAATAGCATTGTAGATAAATTCAGCTGGATCTGCCACCCACTCGATAACGTCAATATTTTCTTCAGTCGGTATCATACGGCCACTTTTAGCGTCATATTTAGCTGGATGGAACTTGCTGGTAATCTTCTTGATATTAGCGCCGCCTCGGCCGACGATGGTTCCGATAGCATCCACATTTGGATTATGGCTGCGCACCGCTACCTTGGTCCGGTCACCTGCTTCACGCGCCACGCTCATAATTTCCACGGTTCCGTCGTAAACTTCAGGAATTTCCTGCTCCATCAAACGCTTAATCATCTCTGGATGACTGCGGCTGACAAAAACATTGACCCCGCGTGGATTGTCTTCAACCTTATAGACAAAGACTTCGATGCGGTCATGAGAGGCAAAAACCTCACCAGGAATCTGGTCTTGCTTAGACAGTTGCGCTTCGATACTGCCTAGATTGACATAGATAAAGCGATTGTCAAAGCGCTCCACCGTCCCTGACATGATTTCATTTTCATGTTCTTTATAAGTGTTGTAGGTAATGGCACGCGTCTGCTTGCGCATCTTTTCCATGATGGTCTGCTTGGCAGATTGAGCTGCTACTCGGCCAAATTCAGCTGGTGCTTCTTCAAACTTAATCTTGTCTCCCAGCTCGTAGGCAGAGCTGATAGCCAAGGCATCCTTGAGGCTGATTTCCAAGCGGCTGTCAAAGACCTCGTCCACAACTTCGCGGACAGTATAGACACGGAAATCACCTGTTTTTTCATTAAACTCAATGGCTGCGCTGTCTGCCTGACCGTAGCGGCGACGATAAGCAGAGCGAAGGGATTCTGTCACTGCTTCAATAATATCTTCTTTTTTAATACCTTTGTCCTCTTCCAAAATACGGAAGGCCTCTAGCATTTCTTTACTCATCTTCATGTAACTTTTGCCGAAACAAAAGTATTCCTTTCTTCATTATTGCTATCTATTACTAAAATTTAACGGCCAGTCTTGCTTTTGACACTAGACTATATGGAATTTCAACTTCTTTTCTGCGTGTTTTATCCATATATTCCATGAGCAAGACATCATCTTCAAATCCAAGTAAAGTTCCTTCAAAAACCTTATTTTTATCCAGTGCTTTATAAAGACTGACATGGATATAACTGCCGACTGCAGCTACCACAGCTTCCTTGGTCTTCAGCGGACGTTCCAAGCCTGGACTGGTCACCTCCAGAAAATACTGGTCAGGAAAAGGGTCTGGCTTGATAGAGTCCAACAGAGGACTGATAATATCGGTCAAATCTGCCGTATCATTGACCGTAATCCCCTCGGGCTTGTCTACAAAAACACTGAGAACATAGTCACCGCCCATCTTGCCATACTCAATATCCACCAATTCATAGGGTTCTTGGATGACTGGCTCAATGACTGCTCTTACTAATTCAACAATCGTTGCGATAAGACTGCACCTCCTCACAGATAAGAGGCGAAGATATTTCCTCGCCTCTCTTTCATATTTACTAGTTTCAGTATACCACAGCCTGCATAGAAAAGCAAGGGATATGCTTGATTTAAAAATTTCGCTTTTATCTCTCTTGGTAAAAATAGAAAAACACCGAAATTTTGGGATAATCCTTAAGTCTCACAAACCTGTCAAGACTACTATTTATTCAAACTTTGCCTCAACCCGGTAAATGACTTGACCCTTACTTGAGAATTTCTCTTCATATTCTGTCAAGACATTGTCCTCAAAGTCACTGGCATGCAAATCCAACCACACGCCTTTTAACTTCATACCATACTGAGAAAAGCTAACTAAGCTGTACTCGAAGAGGCCGCGGTTGTCTGTTTTAAAGTGAATTTCTCCATTTTCCGGCAGAATCCGCTTAAAGGTATCCAGAAAGGACTTGTAGGTCAGCCGGCGCTTCTCATGACGTTTCTTGGGCCATGGATCAGAGAAATTGAGATAAAGTTGGTCAATTTCCCCATCTTCAAAGTAGTTGGTCAAATCTGAACCATCGACCCAAAGCAACTTGATATTGGGCACATCCGCTGCCAGCACTTTATCCAAGGCATAGCTGAGTACGGATTTTTGAATATCAATACCAATATAGTTGATTGTCGGATTGGCCTTGGCCATTCCAGTGATAAAGGCTCCCTTACCGCTACCCACTTCGACATGAATAGGGTGGTCATTCCCAAAGATCTTCCGCCATTTCCCCTTAGCATCGGCTGGATTTAAGACTACATACTGCGGATTTGCCTCTAACAATTCTGTCGCACCCTTGCGATTTCTTACTCTCATTTTACCTTTCCATACTTGGAACGGAAGTTGCGTAAGGCGTAAATCTCCCGGTTCACATTCTCCAAATCATTATTCTCGTAATACTTAGCAATTTGCATCAGGTAGGAATATTGCCCAAACCAATACATTTTATTGAAAACTGTTTGATTGTACTTGTAGCCGTAGTAGGTCAGCCATTCTTGCCAGCCTGAATCCGGCACATAATGGCTCAAGATATGGGCTACATCCAGCATCCTATCGGTTAGCCGAACGGAATCCCAATCCACCAGATAAATCAAACCGCTGTCCGTTTCAATCCAATTGCTATGACGAACATCTCCGTGAACGATGGTCGCATAATCCTCCCGAAAGGCTGGCACTGTTTGGCGCAGTTCACGGATAACTGACTGCAGATATTGATTGTTCCTCAAAACTGCAGGTGCTTGATTTAGCCAAGCATTCAGTAAATCAATCGGAGTTTCCAAAGTATAGCCCAACTTTGTTAATTGTGTCATTAAGGGCCGCGAACGATGCAAACGCGTTAAAATATTGACTACTTGCTTTTTAGACATATCATTTGGTGTCAGGATCGTGCCCGCAAGCCACTCCTGCCCACTTATAACATTACCATCCGGTAAGCGGCGGCTCCATAAAAGCTGCGGTGCAATTTGTTCCCTGGCTAAGCCTGCTAAGATTGGGGTTGTATTCATCTTGACGAAAACGCGCCCCCCGTCTGGATAAGTCCCCATATAGGCCTTTCCACTCTTACCAGCTATTGGTGTCAGGGTTAGCTCATTATCAACCAAGTCCATGATTCCCCTCCGTAAAAAGTTTCCTATCTATTTTACTAGTTTTACCTCTTTTAGTCAACCAATCTATTTAATTTAAATGGCAAATATAAAAGATACAATAATACTGTAACTCCAAGGATTGGCAGTACAGCGACTTTATCTTGGAAAAAGAGCAAAGCCACTAGTGTTTCAAAAAGCAAGACACTATGTCCAACCGCTGTAATAATCTGCCTCGCTCCCTTAATCTTATCTTTTCTGTCAAGCGGGAACAGCTGGGTAAGATACTGATAATCAAATGCTTCATAAAGAGCAAGCAACTGAAAGAGCAAGAGATAATTGAAGAGGACAACAAAACCTGCAGCAATCCAAGACTGGCTGACAAAAATGATCGTTAGCAGAGCTAACAGCAGAAGTCGCAGGGTCAAAGGAAACAAGTCGCCATTGCGCAGATAGGAGCGCAAAAACATATTCTGCCATGTCTTGCTATGCTGTTTGCTCACGAGTCTTGTCAAACCATCCAGATACTCCCGACGCTTGACACTGTTTGAAATGCCCTTGACATTGGTAAAGAGAGCAAAGAAACGCAGGAGCTTCTGCTTGCGTCCCTCCTCAGCCGCAATCGCATACTGCCAATTGAGGCGACCCGCCATAAAAAAGTGGCCTCCCTTGCCTTGAAATAAAAACCATTTTAGCAGCAGCATAAGCAGGCAGTAGAGCCCAAAGCCCCAGATTGGTAAGCCCAGAGCCAGAAAAAGCGGAGCCAACAGCAACAACATTCCAGTCTGTAAGACTGCGTACAAAAGATAAGAACGCCAAATCTGCTCCTTGATAAAATCAATCACTGCCTGCTCCTGCACTAGCAAAAAGAGCATATCTGGCTTTTCTAGATAGGTCGCAATACGCCCAAAAGGCAGGATAAAAAGCGAGAGAACAATCAAACTGGCAATGATTGGTAAGTGATTCGTCGGAAAATGCCGTAGCAGCTGACTGTACTGGACACCTAAAAATCCCATGAAGACCAGCAGAAAAAGGACAAAATGATCATTAAGCACATAACGCAGGTATTTCAGACACTGCTGACGGAAATCCTGCTTTCGTTTGGCAAATACTTCTTTCATACCGCAGCCTCTTCCGTCAAGGCCAGATAGATGTCATTGAGACTAGCTTCTGGCATCTGAAATTGTCCTCGCAACTCAGCTAGATTGCCCTTGGCACGCACCTGTCCTTTATGCAAAATCACAAAGCTATCGCACATCTTCTCAGCTGAATCCAGAACGTGGGTACTCATGAGGATGGACTTCCCTTTTTTCTTTTCCTCATCCAAGAGCTGGATAAGGTCTGCAATGGCCACCGGATCCAGCCCCAAAAAGGGCTCATCCACGATAAAAAGACTAGGATCTACCACGAAAGCACAGATAATCATAACCTTCTGCTTCATCCCCTTAGAGAAATGAACCGGAAACCAGTCCAACTTTTCCTTCAGTCGGAAGATAGTTAAGAGGCGCTCCACGCGCTCAAATGCAACTTCCTGCTCTATATCGTAAGCCATGGCCACTGTTTCAATATGCTCACGCAGGGTCAGCTCTTCGTAGAGACTAGGTGTCTCTGGGATAAAGCCAATCTTCTTGCGGTAGGCACTGGGATTTTCCCGCAGCTGTAAACCGTCAATCCGAATCTCTCCCTTGTAGGGCGTCAGAAAGCCGATGATTTCATTGATCGTAGTAGACTTGCCAGCACCATTAAGACCAATCAGACCAACCAATTGACCGTCGCCAACCTCAAAACTGATATCTTTTAAGACAGGAATATTGATATAGCCTCCTGTAAGACCCTTGATTTCTAACATATTTTCTCCAAATTCTGGTATAATGTTCTTATACTTTAAATTATAACAAAAACTAGCGAATAGAGGTATCATTTATGGCTGATTGTATTTTTTGTAAAATTATTGCAGGGGAAATTCCAGCTTCTAAAGTCTATGAAGACGACCAAGTACTGGCCTTCCTAGATATTTCTCAGGTCACACCCGGCCATACTCTGGTTGTTCCCAAACAACATTTCCGAAACCTTCTGGAAATGGATGCAGATAGCACTAGTCAACTCTTCTCCCGTGTACCGGACATTGCCCGCAAAGTCATGAAGGTAACGAAAGCCAAGGGGATGAATATCCTTAATAACAACGAAGAAATCGCTGGTCAAACTGTCTTTCACACCCATGTCCATCTAGCTCCTCGCTATGAGGAGACGGATGGCCTGCAGATTAGCTTTGAAACTCACGAACCAGATTTTACAGCCTTGGCTGAATTAGCAGAGAAGATTGCCCAAGCTTAAGGAGGAACTATGAAACTTTCAAATATTCTCCTATTTATCGGTGCCGCAACAGCCAGTTATAAGTTAGTTGAGAACCGCCAAAAAATTCAGGAAGAAGTCACTGAAACATCGGATATCTTAGACAAGATCCAGGACAATCTAGCTAATATCCAACGCAACCTTGCCATCATCCAAGAACAAAGAGACAACTTAAAAGACATCACTCAGGATTTAAGCTACAAATACAAAGTTCTTGAAAACCAAGCAACAATTCAAATCGAACAAATAAAGGATTTATGGGAATCCTATCAATAAAAAACAAGCTCAAAGTCAGCCGTTAGACCGAACTTTGAGCTTGTTTTTTACTCTGCTGTTGTAGGAGTACCGTTAACCCCTGATGTGGTAGCCGGTGCTACATAAGAAACTTCCGATGCTGTTTCTGTGTTGCTAGGCACCTCCGCCGAATAGGAATTATACCTTCCACCATAAGCTGCCGGCTGACCGGTAGTATCATAGGCTCCGCTATATCCTTCATACGAATTTGAATCTATACTCCTGAGACTATTGCCCCCCATCAAATCTTCATAAAGAACCGCATTGGTTTTCAAACTTTTTACCAAGTCCAGCCCCAAAGTTTTACGGATTAGGTTTTGCATTTCAAGCAAATGCTCTGAAGTTACCAACTGATAGCTGCCACCGTCTGCCAATGTCGCGTCTTCTCCGCGCAGCTGCTCAGATTGAATATGTCTAAAAGCATCTTGATAACCTAGCAACTGAGGAATACTTCCGGAATCCAAGGCAATATTGGTCTGCATGTTATTGCTCACTGCTCGTAGAATAGCTTGATAGTGACTAACGCTATTGAGGCTCAGCACTTTTTCAACAACTTTTCGAATAACCTCACGCTGGCGTTTTTGACGGCCGTAATCTCCCTCTGGATCCTGATAGCGCATACGAGCATAGACCAGAGCCTGATCCCCATTGATCAAATGCTTACCTGGCTCAACAGTCGCGGTATATTCTGGCTCATTTTCTTCGATGGAAATCGGGAAATCAAAGGTATTGTTGACCTCAATTCCGCCAACCGCATCCACCAGCTGAACCAAGCCTTGCATGTTAATCATCACATAGCGGTCAATATGGATATTCATCAAATCCTGAATCGTCGAAATGGCTAATTCTGCGCCGCCATAAGCATAGGCTGCATTGAGTTTGGCTTCTGTCGTTTGACCATTTTCATCAATTTGAGTTAGAATGTCCCGCTCCAAACTCATCATGACCGTTTTCTTTGTTTTTGGATTAACTGAGAGGAGGATCATCGAGTCACTATTTCCTTGCCAGGCATCAGAGCGCGAACCGCTTCCTGTATCTACTCCCATCAAGAGAATCGTCAAAGGCTTGGTTTCGGCAATGACATTTGTTTCATTTCCTAAACCTTTATAAGTGCGTGACAAGGTGTCCGTCGACTGATTGTAAATAGTCCAAGCGTAAGCCCCTACTCCGATTGCCGTTACTGCGAAAAGACTTAAAAACATTAGTAAAATTTTTTTAAACATATTTCCATCAATCTATCAGCTTACCCATCAGGTAAACATCCAGAAATATCCCTTCTGTTAAATAAGCCCCTCTTTTTTGGAGGCCTTCAATTTCAAAACCTAACTCTTTATAAAGATGGACAGCCCGCTCATTTCTGACCTGAACAGTTAGCTCCAATCGTCGGAGAATGCTGTTATTTTCTGCCCAATCCAAAGCCTCTTCCAGCAGGATACGGCCGAGACCTTGATTCCAAAAAGCTTTTTTTACAACGATAAAGACTTGCCCAATATGCCGAATCCGCTCATGAAAATCCGCCGTGATACTAACAAGACCTACGATTTCATCATCGAGTAGCGCTAAGAGATAGAGCTGATTCTCTGACTCCGCTTGGTACTGAATGAAACTGGCCATCTGATCTTCATCCATCAAAATCCCAGCTTCATCTAAAGTCATATAATCCGACTCAGCCCCAACTTGATTTAGAAAAGCAATCAAAGTCTCTGCATCCGTCTGTTCTGCCTCGCGCAAGGCCAATTCAAATTCAGCCATGCTTCAGCTCCTCAAGTAGTTCCTGAGAACGGCGCCCCTTGCTTTCAAAGACCAGCTCGCGTCCATCAGCTTTCTTCAAAATTGTCAGTTTCAGATAATCATCTGGCAGACTGCCCTCCAATAATTCTCCCCATTCAATGACGGTAATTCCCTCACCAAAGAGAAAATCATCTAAGTCGATCGAGTCCGGATCCTCACCAATCCGATAAACATCTAAGTGATAAAGTGGCAAGCGGCCTTCATACTCCCGAACAATCGTATAGGTCGGACTTTTTATCATTTGCTTAATACCGAGACCCCTAGCCAATCCCTTGGTAAAGGTAGTTTTCCCCGCTCCCAAGTCCCCTGTTAAAATCAAAACATCTCGTTCCTGCAACAGGCTACCAAGACGTCGGCCCCATTCGATTAATTCTTCCTCATTATGACTAAACATTCTTTTATTATACCAAAAGATTTGGTTTTGCGCTGAAATTTTTAAAGAAAATAACATGTTTCAATACAAATCTCTAGAACGTCTATACTGACGACGTTCATGTATCTTCTGTTAAGAGATAAGACCAGTATTAGCCGCTGTATCATAAAAGGATTGTTGATACAAAAAAGAAGCTGGAAGATTTCCAACTTCTTAGTGTTCTTAAGATAAAGCTAGGCTGATAAAGTTAAGGATGAAGAGTAGATTTAAGATCCAAATCATCGGATGCACATCCTTAGCTTGACCTTTGATAACTTTCACAAGAGCATACATGATAAAGCCTGCTGCAATCCCATTTGTGATGCTGTAAGTGAAGCCCATGAAGATGGAGGTAAAGAAAGCTGGAATAGCTTCTGCCATGTCATCCCACTGGATATTTTTCAAGCTGCTCAGCATCATGATCCCTACGACAATCAAAATTGGCGCAGTTGCTGCTGTCGGAACGATGGCCAACAGCGGGCTAAAGAAGCTAGACACCGCAAAGCAGACCGCTACAACCAAGGCTGTCAAACCAGTCCGTCCGCCAGCTCCGATACCAGCTGCAGACTCTACATAAGTAGTAACGTTAGATGTTCCGGCAATCGCACCGATAGTTGTACCGATCAAGTCTGAGTACAAAGCCTTGTCCAAACCTTCTGACTCATGGTTTTCACCAGAAGTCGCTACGATACCCACTTTTTCACCCGTTCCAATCAAGGTACCGATGGTATCAAAGATATCCGTCAGAGAGAAGGCTAGGATGGCCATAAATGTCTGAGGTAGACGAGCCGTATCAGCAAAGAGAGCTCCCAAACCTTCTGGACCAACTGCCACCCCGAATACTTGTCCAAGTTCTTTCAGAGCTGTTGATAGATTATGCTGACCGAAGTCAATAGCAGATAGATCCACCAAACCAACAGCAATCGCTACGACTGTCGTTGCAAAGATGGACAAGATAATGCCACCCTTGATCCCCTTGATAACAAAGAAAATCGTGATTGCTAGACCAAGCAGTGCCAGCAAAACTGCTGGATTATTAAAATCAACCAGTCCCGGAGTTGCAGCTGAATTGGCTGTGATAGCAGCTTTGGCTTGGTCAGCTCCCTTACCAGCTACTACATAGTTGCCTGGATCGATTGAAAACTTCAACAATCCGGCATTTTTAATCCCTACATAAGCTAGAAAGACACCGATACCAGCAGAAATAGCTGAACGCAGAGCTGATGGAATGGACTCGATAATAGCCTTCCGAATCTTAGTCAAAGTGATAAAGAGCGAGATCAGACCACAGATGAAGACCATGCCCAAAGCTTCTTGCCAAGTGTAGCCCAAACTAAAGACAACCGTGAAAGTAAAGAAGGCATTGAGCCCCATACCTGGCGCCTGTGCGTAAGGAAGGTTGGCATAAAAGGCCATCATGAGCGTTCCAGCAACGGATCCGATGATCGTAGCTAGAAAGACACCTTGAGCCGGCATACCCGTTTGCGACAGCATGGCTGGATTGACAAAGAGGATGTAGCTCATAGCAAAGAAAGTCGTTAACCCAGCGAGAACTTCCGTACGAACATCCGTACCGTGCTCTTTGAGTTTAAATAATTTATCCATTATAGATAATCTCCTAAATTGTTTTATGGCAACTGATTAAAAGAGAACTCCTGATTTTCTTTAAAACAGTGCTACTTATTCGTTATTTACGAACAATAATATGATTATACTCAAAAACATTCACTTTTTCAACCCTAATGCTCCAAAAAATACTTTAACGTGTCTTATTTTTTATTTTCTCTACTTAAAAAGAGCAAACTCATCACTTGGATAAAGGTAAATCCAAGGATAAATACCAGACGTTCCCTCTGAAATGTTTCCAGTAACTTTTGGACAACTAACTGTGGCCGCGTCACCAGATCCCAAGAGTTGAGCCGGTCATAACGGCCGATATAAATTGCCAGACTCGACAGATAAGACAGGACACCTACCGCAAGCATATCCAGCCACCAAGTCAACTTCCAGCGCTCACGCAGGATATTCCAGCTTTCGATTCCGCAGTAAACCCCAAATAAAATGCTCGGCACAAAAGCCATAAATAGACGCATACTAGCATGATTCCACAGAGTATCCCCAACCCAGGTCATATGGACCAAGTCCGTCAGCATATAAAAGGTATTCGGATAAAAGACCAGCCAGACCATCAGCAGAATCGGGTAGAGCCATTTTTGCTTGTTGAAAATTGTCGTTAACACAGCAGCATCATAGGCAATCAGTGCCAAAATCATGTTCCAGATCAAATCCGGACCTTGGACACTAATCCCCTGAATATATACGACAATCGAAATCAACATGAAAAAAATGTGAATCAAAATTGGTTTGCGCATACAAGATTTCCTCCTTCGCTCGAAATATCGCTCTTTTATAGAAGAAAAATAATAAAAAACAATCGCATTTCATCTATTGAAGAAATATTATACCACAACTTGTACCATTTAAGCTTAATTCTGTTATAATAGACTGTACCATACTTGACGAGGGAAAAAATGACAAAAAAAATAATCGCCGTAGACTTGGACGGAACTCTGCTGAATTCCGAGAGTAAACTGTCTGACTTTACAAAAGAAACCATCAAAAAAATATCAGCTAAAGGACACAAGGTCATCATCACCACTGGACGTCCTTACCGCATGGCTTTAGACTTTTATAAGGAATTGGAGCTCAATACGCCTATGATTAATTTCAATGGTTCCTTGACGCACATTCCTGACAAAAAATGGGAGTTTGAGCAGTCCTTGACGGTAGACAAGTCCTTCTTACTGGATATGGTCCAGCGAAAAGAGGAAATCGAAGCTGATTTTATTGCCGGAGAATACCGCAAAAAATTCTACATCACAAATCCGGATGAAGAAATCGCAGATCCTAAGCTGTTTGGCATTGAGAATTTTAAACCGGAAAATCAATTTCAACCACAACTGGTAACCAAAAATCCTAATGCCATTTTGCTGCAAACGCACGCCACCGATAAATATGCTCTTGCTGCTGAAATGAATGCTTTTTATCAGCATAAGCTCGCCATTAATACTTGGGGAGGCCCGCTCAATATCCTAGAGTGCAATCCTAAAGGTGTCAATAAAGCCTTCGCCCTCCAATATCTGCTCAATATCCTCAATGTCGACCGCCAAAACCTAATCGCTTTTGGTGATGAGCAGAATGACACAGAAATGCTGGAGTTTGCAGGAACAGGCTATGCCATGAAAAATGCCAATGAAACCCTGCTTCCCTTCGCTGACCAGCAGCTTAAACTGACCAATGACCAAGACGGCGTGGCACATGAGCTTAACAATTTATTCTTATAAAGTCAATGGACGAGTCCTAAATAGGATTCGTTTTTTCTTATTTCAGGAAAATAAACATACTTTCAAACATTATAAATTTCATTTTTCAACTTCTGCTTTCAACTGTTTTCTTTTCATTTCATATATTAATAGATTTAATACCATTTCCTAATTTTTATCTAATTATTTAAGTGCTTAAAAGTATGAAAAATGGTGATTTAATAGGCTTTTTTCTGAGAAATTTATTTGAAAATCGATGTCACTTTAGCCTAATCACTTGCATTTTTCATGAAAACGTTTTATAATAATATCTAGCCTTAAAGTTTTCTTAAACTTAAGTCAAACATTTTATAAGGAGGAAAAACAATAATGAGTATTGGAATCATTATTGCCAGCCACGGTGAATTTGCTGCCGGCATTCATCAGTCAGGTTCTATGATTTTTGGTGAGCAAGAGAAAGTTCAAGTTGTAACTTTCATGCCAAACGAAGGTCCTGACGATTTGTATGCAAAATTCAATGATGCTGTGGCTTCGTTTGATGCGAACGATGAGGTATTGGTCTTGGCTGACCTTTGGAGTGGGTCTCCATTTAACCAAGCTAGCCGTGTCATGGGTGAAAATCCAGACCGCAAGTTCGCGATTATTACAGGTTTGAACCTACCTATGCTAATTCAAGCCTACACAGAGCGCATGATGGATGCAAACGCTGGCGTAGATGCTGTCGTTGCAAACATTATCAAGGAAGCTAAGGAAGGCGTAAAAGCACTTCCAGAAGAGCTAAATCCAGTCTTAGAAAGCGCTGCTCCTGCTCCTGCTGCTGCACCAGTTGCTCAAGCAGCTATCCCAGAAGGAACTGTTATCGGAGACGGCAAGCTCAAAATCAACCTTGCTCGTATCGATACTCGTTTGTTGCATGGACAAGTTGCAACAGCTTGGACTCCAGATTCAAAAGCAGACCGTATCATCGTTGCTTCTGACTCTGTAGCTAAGGATGAACTTCGTAAAGAACTCATCAAACAAGCTGCACCTGGTAATGTTAAAGCAAACGTTGTTCCAATTGATAAACTGATTGCTGTTTCAAAAGATCCACGTTTCGGTAATACGCACGCCCTTATCTTATTTGAAACTCCACAAGATGCCCTACGCGCAATCGAAGGTGGTGTGCCAATCAAAACTCTCAATGTCGGTTCAATGGCTCACTCAACTGGTAAGACAATGGTCAACAACGTTCTATCAATGGACAAGGACGATGTGGCTACTTACGAAAAATTGCGTGATCTCGGAGTTGAATTCGACGTACGTAAAGTACCAAATGACTCTAAAAAAGATTTGTTTGACTTAATTAACAAAGCCAACGTTCAATAATCTTAAACGTTTCGCTCTCATATTATTATGAAAGGATTTAAAACATGTCTATTATTTCTATGGTTTTAGTAGTCTTTGTTGCCTTCCTAGCTGGTCTTGAAGGTATCTTGGACCAATTCCAATTCCACCAACCATTGGTTGCATGTACCTTGATCGGTCTTGTAACTGGTAACTTAACTGCTGGTGTTATCCTTGGCGGATCTCTTCAAATGATCGCTCTTGGTTGGGCTAACATCGGTGCTGCCGTTGCTCCTGACGCTGCTTTGGCTTCAGTTGCTGCTGCTATCATCATGGTGCAAGGTGGAGACTTCACTGACAAAGGTATCACTGTTGCAACTACAATCGCAATCCCTCTTGCTGTAGCTGGTCTCTTCCTGACTATGATCGTGCGTACTATCTCCGTTGCCTTGGTTCACGCTGCAGACTCTGCTGCTAAAAATGGTGACTTTGCTAGCGTTGAACGTGCTCACTTTGTAGCTCTCCTTCTTCAAGGTCTTCGTATCGCTGTTCCTGCAGCCCTTCTTCTTGCAATCCCTGCAGAAGCAGTGCAAAACTTGCTTGCTATGATGCCTGATTGGTTGGCAGGCGGTATGGCAGTCGGCGGGGGAATGGTTGTTGCCGTTGGTTACGCTATGGTTATCAACATGATGGCAACTCGCGAAGTATGGCCATTCTTTGCTATCGGTTTCGCTCTTGCAGCTATTAGCGAATTGACTCTGATTGCCCTCGGTGCTATCGGTGTAGCTATTGCCCTTATCTACCTCAACCTTTCTAAGAAAGGCGGAAACGGTGGTGGCGGTTCTGCTGCATCTAACGATCCAATCGGCGATATCCTAGAAGACTACTAAGAAAGGAGCTGCTATATCATGACTGAAAAAATTCAATTATCACAATCAGACCGTCAAAAAGTTTGGTGGCGTTCTACTTTCTTGCAAGGTTCTTGGAACTATGAACGTATGCAAAACTTGGGTTGGGCATACGCACTCATTCCAGCTCTCAAGAAACTTTATACTAAAAAAGAAGATCAAGCTGCTGCTCTTGAGCGTCACTTGGAATTCTTCAATACTCACCCATACGTTGCTGCTCCAATCATCGGTGTAACACTTGCCCTCGAAGAAGAAAAAGCAAATGGTGCAGAAATTGACGATGCAGCTATCCAAGGGGTTAAAATCGGTATGATGGGACCTTTGGCTGGTATCGGTGACCCTGTCTTCTGGTTCACAGTTCGTCCGATCCTTGGAGCGCTCGGTGCATCTCTTGCTCTGTCAGGAAATATCATCGGCCCACTCCTCTTCTTCGTTCTTTGGAATGCAATCCGTATGGCCTTCTTGTGGTACACTCAAGAATTGGGTTATAAGGCTGGTTCTGAAATCACAAAAGACATGTCTGGTGGTATCCTCCAAGACATCACTAAAGGTGCTTCAATCCTTGGTATGTTTATCTTGGCTGTATTGGTTGCACGCTGGGTAAACGTTAGCTTTGCGCTTCAGCTGCCATCTACAAAACTCTCTGAAGGAGCTTACATCAACTTCCCTAAAGGTGCTGTAACTGGTGAGCAACTTCAAAAAATCTTGGGTGATGTTGCAGGCGGTTTGAGCTTGACTCCTGAAAAGACAAATACCCTTCAAGGACAAATTAACTCTTTGATTCCAGGTTTGATGGGACTTCTCCTTACCTTCCTCTGCATGTGGTTGCTTAAGAAGAAAGTTTCACCAATCACAATCATCATCGGACTTTTCGTTGTTGGTATCGTTGCTCGCCTAATTGGTTTGATGTAATCAAAAAGAAGGTTTCGGCCTTCTTTTTATTGTGGTATAATAGCTATATCATTTAAAAGGGAGATGTTTTATGGCGCAATCGCAAAATAAATCGATTGAATTTCAAACGACAGGAGTTTCCTATCTTGGTTTGGGTGGCAAGGTTGGGAAGTTTTTGGTCGGTGATGTCGCACTGGAATTCTACGCTGACGCCAATGTAGAAGACTATATCCAGCTACCTTGGTCAAGCATCCAGCAAATCGGTGCCAATGTCTCTGGGAAAAATATCAGTCGCCATTTTGAAGTTTTTACAGACAAGGGCAAGTTTCTCTTTGCATCTAAGGACACCGGAAAGATTCTCAAAATAGCTCGTCAACATATCGGGAATGAAAAAGTCGTCAAATTGCCTACCTTGATGCAAACAATTGGCCAATTCTTTAAAAATCTATTTGCAAAAAAATAGAAAATCCTGTATAATCTAGAAAACGGATAAGTAAGACTATCACTTCTTTCAGAAAGTCTGCGGGTGCTGCGAGCAGATAGGAGCCTAGTGTGAAATTCTACCGTTGCAATACAACTACATACATAATCAAGTGCACACCTGTGAAGTTGGATGGAACCGCGGCCTAGCCGCTCCAACAGTTTCCTCGGTGTGCTTTTATTTTTGGAGGTCTTATGTTAGATTTAAAACGTATTCGGACAGACTTTGATGCTGTCGCAGAGAAATTAGCTACCCGTGGCGTAGCAGCTGATGTTCTCAATCAAATGAAGGAAATTGATGAGCAACGACGTGATTTGTTGGTGAAAGTAGAAAATCTCAAAGCAGAGCGCAACACCGTTTCTGCTGAGATTGCCCAAGCCAAGCGCAACAAAGAAAATGCGGATGACAAGATTGCAGCCATGCAAAAACTATCTGCCAAAGTGAAGGACTTAGATGCTACTTTGGCTGAATTAGATGCTAAATTGACCGAGTTCACCACAACCCTGCCAAACATTCCGCACGATAGCGTGCCAGTCGGGGCAGACGAGGATGACAATGTAGAAGTCCGCCGCTGGGGTACACCTCGCCAATTTGACTTTGAAGCTAAAGCTCACTGGGATTTAGGCGAAGACTTGGATATCCTGGACTGGGAGCGTGGTGCAAAAGTTACTGGTGCTCGCTTCCTCTTCTATAAGGGCTTAGGAGCAAGACTTGAGCGCGCTATCTACAACTTCATGCTGGATGAGCATGGCAAAGAAGGCTACACAGAAGTCATCACTCCCTACATGGTCAACCATGACTCTATGTTTGGTACTGGGCAATATCCTAAGTTCAAAGAAGATACGTTTGAGCTGGCTGATACCAACTTCGTTCTGATTCCAACTGCTGAAGTTCCGCTGACCAACTACTATCGAGACGAAATTCTAGATGGCAAGGAATTACCAATCTACTTCACAGCTATGAGCCCATCTTTCCGTTCTGAAGCTGGTTCTGCTGGTCGTGACACGCGCGGTCTGATCCGCCTGCACCAATTCCACAAGGTTGAAATGGTCAAGTTTGCCAAACCCGAAGAATCTTATGAAGAGTTGGAAAAGATGACTGCCAATGCAGAAAACATCCTGCAAAAGCTCAATTTGCCTTACCGTGTCGTTGCTCTTTCTACCGGAGACATGGGCTTCTCAGCCGCTAAAACCTACGACTTGGAAGTCTGGATTCCAGCTCAGAACACCTATCGTGAAATTTCCAGCTGCTCTAACACAGAAGATTTCCAAGCTCGTCGAGCTCAAATCCGCTACCGTGACGAAGCAGATGGCAAGGTCAAACTCCTCCACACTCTCAACGGGTCTGGACTTGCTGTCGGACGCACAGTCGCTGCTATCTTAGAAAACTACCAAAATGAAGATGGTTCTGTGACCATTCCTGAAGTCCTACGTCCTTACATGGGGGGCTTAGAAGTCATTACAGCAGAATAAGCGAATCCACTGTGATATCTGCAATTTGTACATCGACTAGCAATCAATAACCTCTAATAAGGTCTAAGGATTCTCTTTGAAGCTATCTTCTGTCAAAATGAATTTTATATGAGAGTTTTCACCTATTTTATACAGTTGGTCAACGAAGCTAAATAAAACGGCTCTATAATTTCTGTAGTGGGTAAATCCACCGCAGGGATTATGGAGCCTATTTTGTTGTAGAAAAAAAGTCCCATATGACCTATAATGAAAAGCGACCAAACCATCATTAGAAAGAATCTTATGGAACAATTAAATTTTATCACAAACTTACTGGAAATCAAAGACCCTAACATCACTATCTTGAATGTTCTAAATGCTGGAACGCATAAAGAAATCTTCGCCAAGCTAGATTATCCAGCACCTAAATGCCCTCACTGTCAAGGACAAATGGCTAAATATGACTTCCAAAAAGAATCTAAAATCCCCTATTTAGAGTGTGCTGGATACAAGACATTGATTCGTCTAAGGAAACGGTGCTTCCGCTGTAAAGACTGTGGGAAAATGGCTGTCGCAGAGACTTCCTTAGTCAAGAAGAATCACCAAATCGCAACCATCGTCAAGAAGAAAATCACTCAAAAATTGATCGAGAAAGTCTCTATGACGGCCATCGCTGAAAGCTTAGCAGTTTCCACGTCAACCGTCATTCGTAAACTGAAAGAGTTTAAATTCAAGACAGATTTATCTTATCTTCCAACTCACATGTCTTGGGAGTGAAACAGTCTGGGGAGAGACTGTTTCAGCTGGCTTCAAGAAGGGAAAGATGAGCTTTATTGCACAGGATTTTGACTCGCTCAAGGTCATCACAATTCTGGACGGACGAACGCAAGCAACCATTCGCAATCACTTTCTGCGCTATTCCAGACGAGTCCGAGACGGCGTTAAAGTCATTACAATGGACATGTTTAGTCCCTACTACGACATCGCCAGACAACTCTTCCCTTCTGCGAAAATCGTTCTGGATCGTTTTCACATTGTACAACACCTGAGCCGGGCTATGAACCGTCTTCGCATCCAAATCATGAAGCAATTTGAGAGAAAATCTCACGAATACAAGGCACTTAAACGCTACTGGAAACTGATCCAACAAGATAGTTGGAAACTCAGCGATAAACGCTTTTATCGCCCAACTTTTCGCATGCATTTGACCAACAAAGAGATTCTGGAAAAGCTACTCTCTTACTCCCAAGAACTCCAAGAACACTATGAGCTCTACCAACTCTTGCTTTTTCATTTTCAAGAGAAACAAGCTGAGCATTTCTTTGGACTCATTGAAGATACAATTTCTTGTATAAATCCTATCTTTCAGACTGTTTTTAAGACTTTTTTGAAAGATAAGGAAAAGATTATCAATGCTTTGGAACTCCCTTACTCAAATGCTAAGCTAGAGGCTACAAACAACCTCATCAAAGTTATCAAACGCAACGCTTTCGGATTTCGGAACTTTGACAACTTCAAAAAACGCATTCTCATCGCTTTGAATATCAAAAAGGAGAGAACCAATTTTGTCCTCTCCAGATCTTAGCTGACATCAACCCACTACAGTTGACAAACATACTAAGATTAGTAGTGAAGAAATCTCCGACAGGAGAGAGTACTCACTACTTTTTCTTTATGTTAAAGTAGTGGTGTCTTGTAAAGTCGTAGGGCTCTATGGCGCTAGACGTCGCTTGACAAACTGGCAAGACACCTTGTTTTAGGTGGAGTTTGATCAAAGTATGTGGGACGCTAAACGTCGCGTATTGAAAATAAAATCACTAAAACATGGAATTATTCAAGACAAAAGAGGTAATGTCATGCGTGCAGTATTTGGAATTGATGTCAGTAAAACAAGTTCTGAGGTGGCAATTTTAGTCAACGGTGAGAAGGTTCATGGCTACACCATACTCAATGATGCCTTTGGTTTCAATCGCCTATTGGGCGACTTGAAAACTGTTCATAACCCTGAGATTATATTTGAGGCTACAGGCGTCTATTCTCGACGTCTTCAGGCCTTTCTCGAGGAATATGGTTACGCTTACACACGGCTAAATCCTCTGGAAGCTAAGAAGCAATTGGACAGTCTGCGAGTTCGTAAAACAGATAAAATTGACGCTGAAAAGTTAGCTAAATCTCAGCTTGTGCACA